>CAIRMK010000372.1 GCA_903879645.1 uncultured Bacteroidota bacterium | reverse complement strand
TGATTACAAACTCTTTTGGAATTAAATCGCAAGTCCAACCTTTGTCTACTTCTTTGCCTTTGGCATTTTTTTCAATAACTCTACGAACTTTAGCATTCCAACCATCTTCAACGACCATATACACATCATCTTTCATTGTTTCGTTCCAATAGTCTAAAAGGTGTTGGTAAATAGTATAGTTATCTACTAATGCTTTGCCTTTATAGTCATTTAACAATGCTTCTGAAAGCTGATTTATGAATTTTTTGGGTGCTGTTTCACTGGTTATACTGGTTAAAGAAGCATAGATTTTGTTTTTCCAAATGTCATAGGTTTTTTCGAGTAGTTCGCTGTATGACTTGAACTCTGGGTGTGAAAATATAGTTTCCTTTATTTCGGAATGGTCAATGATTAGTTGTACATAGTTATCTGAGTACTTTTTGAATAGCGCTCTTTGCAAATTGGGATAAACTTCCCAAAATGGCTGTAGTTCTGCTATGTCACGATTTGGAATACCTCCATTTAAGTGTGCAAAAAGGTCTTGAATATCTTCGGTTTCCTGTGTGTCGATGTAACGAGGAATGTTTAGATTGTATTCGTTTTTTTCTATTTCTTCGAATTTAACAAAACGTGAGAACTTTGAAACTTCTTTTTGATTGTTAAACACATCTACAATTTTGTGAATGTCTTGTTCTCGTAAGCGGTTTTTGTTACCGTCTTTGATATATCCTTTGGAAGCATCAATCATAAAAATACCCTTTCTGCTTTCGGTGTTTTCTTTGTCAATCACGATTAGACAAGCTGGAATTCCAGTACCATAAAACAAGTTGGCAGGCAAGCCAACAATACCTTTGATATATTTTCTTTCTATGATGTTTTTACGAATTTCGGCTTCGGCATTTCCTCTAAACAATACTCCGTGAGGCAAAATAATTGCTCCTTTTCCTGTGCTTTTTAAAGATGCTATAATGTGAAGTAGGAAAGCATAATCTCCATTTTTTTCTGGTGGAATTCCATAACCACGAAAACGGTTGTATTCATCATTCATTGCTGAAATACCACTATTCCAGTTTTTTACTGAAAATGGTGGATTTGCCACTACAAAATCAAATCTTCTTAATGATTTATCCTGTTCTTTAAATTGTGGCGATGTTATTGTGTTTTTACTTTGAATATTGGCTTCTGGGTTACCGTGTAGCCACATATTCATAATAGCCAAACCTTTAGTTGCATTATCTTTTTCTTGACCATAAATAGTCAGCCCTTTTGGGGCTTCGTCAACGACTTTTAATAATAGTGAACCCGAACCACACGTTGGATCATATACTGTAAATGAAGGTTTATCGGCTTTGTGAACATCTATAATTTTAGCCATTATTCGAGATACTTCCGATGGCGTGTAAAATTGTCCTTTGCTCTTTCCGCTTTCTGTTGCAAAGTGTCGCATCAAAAATTCGTAAGCATCACCAAGAATATCATCGTCTTCGGCACGGTTGTTTTTAAAATTAAGTGCGGGATTTTCAAAAATTGCAATTAAGCCCGAAAGCAATTCTATTTTATCGTTTCCGCTTCCTAGTTTATCATCATCATCAAAATCAACTAATTCCATTGAACCTTCTAATCCATTG
>CAIRMK010000371.1 GCA_903879645.1 uncultured Bacteroidota bacterium | reverse complement strand
CGGCGTATCCCAAAGTACCTTATCAACGCCGCAGGTTATACTGCCTTTGTTGGTTGTAACTTTCTTAGTATAGTATTCATGCGTTTAGCAAGCATACTAATGAATTCCTTTTTTGTTTTAGGAATAAATTTTTGTTTCTTATTGTAAACTAATTAATTCTCTCTTCCAGCATATCTTTCCAAATTACAAATCCTTTCTTAGAGTCACTGTAATCATGAAGAATTCTACTAAAATTATCTGGTGGGTTTTCTATAAAAACTTGTCTTCCATTATTTCTAATGTTGTTTAGGTAGTTGTCCACTTGTTTTAATTTATCGGGAAGCGATTGTTTATCATTATCAAAATGCCAAATATAGGTTGCTTCTTCTGTATTTAAGGTTTCTAAAACAATATGAAATCTTTTTTTTCCTGCTAGAAGAAAAACAAATGAAAATGGATTCAATACAAATCGGATTTTAAGAATAGTCCTTTCGTGATGATTGGCTAAATATTGTAAATGCTTTTGGTGTTTGTAATTTTGATTCTGTAAAAAATCATTCAATAATTCATCTCCAGAATCATATAATTTGACATTATTTTCATTTTGTAATTGATTTATATCGAGTAAATTTTCTTTGCCTATTGTATTTGGTTTCCCCACGAAAGTCTTGGTTATATAGGTAAATTTTACGCTTTCAATTAGTTCTTTAGTTATCTTTTTTAAATCGTTTGATAATGCTAATTGTGAAATTAGTTTGCCTTCTTCAAATTCAGCGTGAATAGTAACCGTGATATTTTTTATTTTGAGGGTTTTGGAAAAATACGCTTTTAAAACTTCAAATTCGGGTCTTATTTCAAAATTTTCAATGTCAAATTCAAGCTCGGTTCTCATTTCTGAAATTTCATATTTAAAAGAGATACTTCCGTAACGAAATTCAAGCCGTTCAAATGGAATCTTTACTTTTTTATCGATACTAAAATTGTTTTTTGGAACAGTAATTTCCTCTTCGAGTTCATCAAACAAAGTAGCTTGTTTGTCAATTTTTCTGTAATAAACATTTCTTTTCAGAAACATTTTATTCAAATAATCAATTTTACTATCACGATAATCATAGATAATTGGCGTTATTTCTGAGCGTTGTACTCTCCCGATATATTGAATCAATTTTCCTTCAAAAGAAAACGGATAAACCAGAAAAAGACAATTCGCATTTTGCAAATCGGTTCCTTCTCCAAAGAATTGTCCAGTGGTTATGACAACTTGATAATTTCCTTCTTTCAGCAATTTCCATTTTGAGTTTTTACTACTTTCAGAATCTTCTCCGCTCAATGTAATTGCTTCATAAGATTGCTTTAAATATTGATAAAGCGAGTCAATATGTTCTTTTCGTTCGGTAATAATAATGACTTTTTTGTCTGATTTTAATTCATTAATAACATCTTGAAGAATTGCTTTGTTTCGTGCAGAATCGTGAACTAGGATTTTTGATAAAGTTTCAAATTTGTCCGTTTTTGAATTGAATGGCACATCTAGTTCAGTATTTCTAATAATAATTTTCGGTTTTTTAGCAGTGCTTATTTGGTTAGATTTTATTTCGGAAATCACATCGCCTAAATGTATAAAAATCAATTTGCTATCATTATATTTTCGGAACGGAGTTGCCGTCAATCCATACAAATAAAAGGTTTGCAGTTTTGAAATTGTATTTCTGAATGTTTCCGCTGGAATATGATGGCATTCGTCTAAAATAATAGTTCCAAATGCATTCAAAAGTTTTTCGCCATCGGGTTTATCTAATTCTTTTGATAGACTTTGAATCATTGCAACCGTTATCTGCTTGCCGATTTTGGTTTTTCCTTGACCTATTTTTCCAATCTCATTTTTTGGAATTCCAAGAAAAGTTTCAATTCTTTCAATCCATTGGTCGGCAATTTGTTTGCGATGTGTAACGATTAAAGCAGGTTGTTTTTTCTCTGCAATAATTTTTAGACCAACGATAGTTTTTCCAGAACCTGGAGGAGCAACAATTACTCCTAAATCTTTCTTTGCAATCGTATCAATAACGATTTGCTGATGTTCTCGGAGTAGTGCATTGAATAAGAAAGAAACTTCTTTTAGCTTTTTTCTTTCATCCTTGAAATTATATTCTATATTGTTTCCTCTACAAAATCGAATTATCTTTCCAATAAAACCTCTAGGGATAATGACTTCGTTTTCATTTTCTTCAATCAATTTGAAATACCGCTCGGTCCCAAAAGCACTTTTACCCATCTTCTTTTTTATTGAAAATTCTGAATTAAGAAAATTCAATTCTTCTTTTAGAAAATTTATCAGTGGCGTTGAAATAGCATTGCGATTAATCTTTATGTCATTTGCCAATCTTATCGTTAACTTTTCATTGTATAATTTTGGTATAATCGAAGCAGGAATATTTTGTAGTGTATTATGAATTTGGTATAATTCATCCAATTTTATTGTTGAAATTCTTTGAATATTCTTTATAAAATCCCATTGATTTGTAATAGGTTCTAAGTTTTCAACATCAATAAAACAATTGTTTCCTTCTTGAAAAGTTTTCTTATACATCGGAAGTGCTATCAAATTTCCAAATCCCTTTCCAGAAAGAAAATCTTGATTAGGAAACATTCTATCAAAACTTGAACTCTTGTCAAACAGAGAGAATACACCTGTTTCTTCTAAAATCGTAATGAAAATCTTTCTGCTTTTTATAGCTGGATAGGGTTGTTCAAAAAATATCCAAACGTGTCCGCCTTTACCTGAACGAGAGCGTTCCAAATAGGCAGGAATTCCTTTTTCAATACAAGTATTTATAAACTTTTTGCAGTCCTCAAGCCAATCTACTTTGTCAAAATCGGCAACAATAAACCACGAAGTATTGTCTTTGAGCAAAGGATAAACGCCAATATGTTGTTCGCCATTAAGGTGTTTTTCAATTTCCTTTTCAGTGAAAGGCAAATATTCTTTATCAGCATAATTTTGAAAAGTTCCACCATTCATTTTATGAGCCCGATACCGATATGGATCATAAAAATAGGCAGGCATATAACCACTTTTGTTCCCTTTTTCCCATCGAACCGCAAACACATCATCTCTTCCTGCAAACACAGATTTGAATAGTTTGACGTTATTTATCGGGCTTGATGACATAATTTAGATTATTCAAATAGTCTATGTTTAAAGAAATAGCCTATATTCGGATATATTATTAATGTGCTTGAAATAATATATTTTGTAACTTATCATACGCTTCTTTGTGCTTTTGAACAGGCATTTTTTCAAGATTTATCATTTTCCAAAGTACCGAAGGAAGATTAGCAATAACAGTACTATTTTCCATTTCTAATAAATTCCAATCGGGAGTTTTGCTTTTGAAAGACAAAAGAAATTTCTTTTCATTGTTTGTCATTTGAGAATTGATTTGG
>CAIRMK010000370.1 GCA_903879645.1 uncultured Bacteroidota bacterium | reverse complement strand
GCGAAAATGTTGTTGATATGGGTTTAAGAGGATTACTACCATCCTACACTTATACTAATAGTATTTCTAATTAATAAATCCTTGATAATCAACAAGTGTTAAACTCACTTTAAACTCATTATAAATTATAGCGAAAAGGTTGTAGTATATTTGAAATAGCTGTATTTTTGTTTGATTTTTTTAAACAAATTAATACAACTATGGCAAAATCTACATTTTTGAGTTCGTCCATTGCTAGGAAAGTCGCGATGGCACTTTCAGGACTCTTTTTAATTACCTTTTTAGCACTTCACTTTTTTATAAATCTAACCTCTGTTTTTAGCGAAAATGTATTTAATGAGTGTTCTCATTTTATGGGTTACAATCCGTTAATTCAATTCGTTATGCAACCAGTTTTAGTAGCTGGAGTTGTTTTCCATTTTGTTATGGGAATGGTTTTAGAACTAAAAAACAGAAATGCAAGACCTGTGGCTTACGCAAAATACAATGGAGCAGCTAATGCTTCTTGGGCTTCTAGAAATATGATTATTTCGGGGCTTGTCGTTTTAGCCTTTCTTGGATTACACATGTATGATTTTTGGTTTCAGGAAATTCTTTACAAGTATGTAAATGTAAATTCAGTGGAGCCGACAAGATACTACGGAGAATTAGTGGCTAAATTTGAAAATCCAATTCATACAGGTTTGTATTGTTTAGCTTTTTTATTACTTTCTTTACATTTATGGCACGGATTCAGTTCTGCTTTTCAATCCGTAGGATTTAATAATAAATTTTCTAAAAGCGTTCAAAAACTTGGATATGCTTTCGCAATTGTAGTTCCTTTTGGATTTATATTTATTGCTTTATTTCATCATTTTTTCAATAATTAATTTTCATAGATAATGAAGTTAGATTCTAAAACACCAGAAGGTTCGATTTCGGACAAATGGACAGATTATAAAGATCATTTAAAATTAGTTGCACCCAACAATAGACCAAAAATTGATATTATTGTTGTAGGAACAGGTTTGGCTGGGGCTTCGGCAGCAGCATCATTTGGTGAAATGGGTTATAATGTTAAAGCATTTTGTTTTCAAGATTCACCACGTCGTGCACACTCAATTGCAGCACAAGGAGGAATTAATGCAGCTAAAAATTACCAAAATGATGGTGACAGTGTTTTTAGATTATTCTACGACACCATCAAAGGAGGAGATTATAGAGCACGTGAAGCAAACGTTCACCGTTTAGCAGAAGTTTCAGGAAATATCATTGACCAATGTGTTGCGCAAGGAGTTCCATTTGCTAGAGATTATGGTGGATTATTAGATAACCGTTCGTTTGGTGGGACTCAAGTTCAAAGAACTTTTTATGCTGCTGGACAAACAGGACAACAATTATTATTAGGAGCCTATTCAGCTTTATCAAGACAAATCGGGTTGGGTCGTGTAAAAATGTACAACCGTCACGAAATGTTAGAACTAGTAAAAGTGGATGGTAAAGCACGTGGAATTATAGCTCGTGATTTAATTACTGGTGAAATTGAAAGACATTCAGCACACGCAGTAATTATTGCTACTGGAGGTTATGGAAATGTATATTTCCTTTCTACCAATGCTATGGGAAGTAACGTAACTGCTTCTTGGAAAGTGCACAAACAAGGGGCTGCCTTTGCCAATCCTTGTTATGTTCAAATTCACCCAACCTGTATTCCGGTTCACGGAATCAATCAATCTAAATTAACATTGATGTCAGAATCATTGCGTAATTCAGGTCGTATTTGGGTGCCAAAGAAAAAAGAGGATGCTGAAGCTATTAGAGTAGGTAAATTAAAACCAACTCAAATTGTAGAAGAAGATAGAGATTACTACTTGGAAAGAAGATATCCTGCTTTTGGAAATCTTGTTCCTCGTGACGTAGCTTCAAGAGCTGCAAAAGAAAGATGTGATGCAGGTTTCGGAATTGAAGCTAATGCTACTAATGAAGGAGTTTACTTAGATTTCTCTACAGAAATTCAAAGTAAAGGGAAACAAGCAGCTTACGCTAAAGGAAATCATAATCCTACAGCAGAAGAAATTACAGCATTAGGAAAACAATGGTTGGAAGAAAAATATGGTAACTTGTTTACCATGTACCAAAAAATCACCGATGAAAATCCGTATGAAACACCGATGAAAATTTATCCAGCGGTTCACTATACTATGGGTGGTGTTTGGGTTGATTATAACTTACAATCTACAATTCCTGGATGTTTCGTAGCTGGAGAAGCTAACTTCTCTGATCACGGAGCAAACAGACTTGGAGCTTCTGCTTTAATGCAAGGTTTAGCTGATGGATATTTCGTTTTACCATACACTGTTTCAGATTATTTAGCTGATGATATTAGAACAGGTAAAATTTCTACTGAATCTCAAGAATTTATTGATGCTGAAAAAAGAGTTAAAGATTCAATCAACAAATTCTTAAACAATAACGGAACTAAAACGGTGGACCACTTCCATAAACAATTAGGACACATTATGTGGAATAAAGTAGGTATGGGAAGAAATGCTCAAGGTTTAACCGAAGCTATCGCTGAAATTGCAGCTTTAAAAGAAGAATTCTATAAAGATGTTTATGTTCCAGGAAGTGCTGACGAGATGAATCCAGAATTAGAGAAAGCGCTTCGTGTTGCCGACTTTATGGAATTAGGTCAGTTAATGGCAATGGACGGGTTACAACGTAAAGAATCTTGTGGAGGTCACTTCCGTGAAGAATACCAAGATTCCGAAGGAGAAACGCTTCGTGATGACGTGAATATGGCTTTTGTAGGCGCTTGGGAATACCAAGGAGAAGACATTAGTAAAGAAGTACTTCACAAAGAAGAATTGAAATTCGAGTTTATTAAAATAGCCGCTAGAAATTACAAATAATAGAATTATGAGTGCAGCAAAACACATCAATATAACTTTAAAAATTTGGCGTCAAAAGAACTCCAAAGCTAAAGGAAATTTAGAGACTTATACCTTAAATGAAGTTTCTACAGCAAGTTCATTTTTGGAAATGTTAGACCAATTGAACGAACAATTAGTAAACAACAGACAAGAACCTATTGCATTTGACCACGATTGTCGTGAAGGAATTTGCGGTATG
>CAIRMK010000369.1 GCA_903879645.1 uncultured Bacteroidota bacterium | reverse complement strand
CCTTATTTATCTAAAATAGAACCTTTATTTTTTATAACTTCATACAATTCTTGAATTTTCTCCATCGGCAAATCATTCAACAACTTATTCACTTCGCCAATGGTATCCTTTTTTGAAATCGAATGTAAAGCATGATCCTCTGGCAACGGTTTTTTAGCATCATCTTTATAATCAAACAAATCATTCGGCGTGCAATTAAAAGCCTTGCACAACATTTCCAATTTATCAAACCGAATCGAAACCGATTTGTCATTAACCAATTGCGATGCATATCCAACAGAATTACCCAATTTCATCAAATATTGATTAGTTTTTGTAATCCCTTTAACCTTAAAAATTCTGTCTAAATTTAATCGTAACATATTCTTTCCATTTTAAATATAATACTATAAAAATAGTTATTTATTATTTACTTATGTCGTAAAATTATTTACTTATGTGATGCCATTATATTCTTATGTGATGCTATTATATTCTTATGTGATGTTGTTATATACTGATGTCTTTCTGTTATATACTGATGTGATGCTGTTATATACTGATGTTTTTCTGTTATATACTGATGTTTTTCTGTTATATACTGATGTTTTTCTGCGAACTGCATATATCTTATTTTATAGAACTTATACTAATCTACAACCTACGCCCTTTCAATAATCGCCGCATAGCCTTGCCCAACCCCAATACACATCGTGATTAGCGCATATCGTTTCCCTGTTAGTTGCAATTCCAATGCAGCCGAATACACAATTCGAGCACCCGTAACACCTAGTGGATGCCCAATAGCAATAGCTCCTCCATTAGGATTAATTCTTGGATCGTTATCTTGTAATCCTAACGCACGAATGCAAGCAATACTTTGTGCTGCGAAAGCTTCGTTAAGTTCAATAATATCGATTTGGTCTAGTGTTAAACCAGCTTTTGCCAACGCCTTTTTAGTTGCTTCCACTGGGCCAATTCCCATGATTCTTGGTTCTACTCCCACTACTGCCGAACTTACAATTCTAGCTAGTGGTTTTAGATTATATTGTTGAACCGCTTCAGCAGATGCAATAATGGTTGCCGCTGCACCATCATTCAATCCGGATGAATTTCCTGCCGTTACGCTTCCATCTTTTTTAAAGGCTGGACGCAATTTGGCTAACCCTTCCATGGACGTACTTGGTTTTACAAATTCGTCTTTTGAGAATTGAATAGCATCTCCTTTTCGTTGTGGAATTTCTACGGTTACTATTTCTTTGGCTAATCTTCCTGAAGCTTGTGCAGCAGTAGCTTTTTGTTGACTATGCAAAGCAAATGCATCTTGATCTTCGCGAGAGATGTTGTATTTTTCTACTAGATTTTCGGCAGTTTCACCCATGGCATCCGTTCCAAACATAGCATGCATTTTTGGATTGATGAAACGCCATCCGAAACTCGAATCGTACATTTTAGAATCGGTTCCAAAAGCCGATGATGGTTTAGAAACCACTAATGGTCCACGCGTCATGTTTTCGATTCCACCGGCTATAAACACATGTCCGTCACCTGCTTTTATTGCTCTATTCGCATGAATTATCGCTGACAATCCCGAACTGCACAAACGATTGACCGTTTCGCCAGGAACCGTGTATGGCAATCCTGCTAATAATAATGACATTCTGGCTACATTACGATTGTCTTCACCCGCTTGATTGGCACAACCCATGATAACATCGTCGTATGCATCGGTTGGAATATTTGGATTATTTGCTACTACGGTTTTAATGACCAAAGCTCCTAAATCATCTGGTCGAACCGATGCTAGTGTTCCTTGATAACTTCCGATTGGCGTTCGAACGCCGTCTATGATGTATGCTTCCATTTTTTTAATTGATAATGGATAATTTGGTAATTGATAATTTCTGTTTCTAAATTATCAATTGTTAATTATCAATTGTTACTTGTTATTCTTCCCATTCCTTTTGTGTTCTATACACTACTCCTTTGAAAAGCGCTACTAACTCATCGCCTCGTTTTACTTCAATGATATTGAATCCTAATTTGTTATTCACTTTTTCAATAACTGATTCAGCGGTTAGATAATCACCCTCATTAACGGCTTCAATGTGATTGATAGAAGTTTCGATAGAAACCGAAAACCGTCCATGGGTATTGGCTGCAAAACCAAAAGCGGTGTCGGCTAACGAATAGGTTATGCCGCCATGTGCTTTGTTCATACTGTTGAGCATTTCTTTGCGAACTGTCATGGCGACTTTACAACGACCAATTTCGCATTCGAGAATTTCAATGCCGAGCCATTGGCTGTAAGCATCTTGACTTAACATTTTGTATGGTATTTTGGTTCCTTCCATTTGTTTTGTTTCAAGTTTAAGGTTTCAAGTTTAAGGTTTCGGTTGTAAACTTTAAACCTGAAACTTTAAACCTTCTTAGTCTTGGACTGCAACGGTAGCGGTCTTCATG
>CAIRMK010000368.1 GCA_903879645.1 uncultured Bacteroidota bacterium | reverse complement strand
CTATTTCCATTTTTACAGGAAGATAACCAAAATATGTATCTAAATGTCGTACTGTTACTTTTGCCAAACCCTCATAACCACGCATCAAAAAACTTAAATATTTAATATCAATATGACTCTCTTTTTTTAAGTTTTTAATATCCGGGAATACACAGTCAAGCATAGCTTTTGAATACATAGAATTAATGTCATATACTTGAGCATTAACCTTTCCAATATGAAAGGCTTCAGTACGACCACCGTAATAACTTTCATAAAACTCATCTACCATACTACTAAACATAACGTTCTCTGAAAGATATTTTGTTCTGTACTGATACATGGCTAAACTAGCCAAAGTTAATTTAATATCACCAATAGTCTTAAATATTTCAAACAACGCATCAAAAACAATTTTACAATCCTGTTCGCAATATCTACAATCTTCATCCGTTAAATTTTTCTTTGTAAGTCCTTCATTCTTAACTTTTTTATTTTCTAATTTTTCACTCTCCAACATCTCTCCAATCTTTTTTACGGAAGTATTATAGATGTTCATAGAATCACCAAATTTTATTTCTTTGTAATTAGCTACAATAAATTTTCCGTTAAATACAGCCGACCTGTCAATGTTTTTTATTATATTACCAAAGATTGTAAGTAAATCAAATTCGGCATTGTGAGCAAAAATATATTTTCCTTTGTAAATATCCTTTTCAAATTCTTTTTTGAACTCATTAACTGAATATATAAACCTTCCTTGTACAATTCCATCATAATATCCATATATAACACCAAAAACGAAATTTTTTGGCATTGGTTCTAAACACGTTGTTTCTGTGTCAAAAACATAAAATTCTTTTTGTATATTGTCATTTTCTTTAATTTTACCCTGCCTTAGATTTCTCATAAATGATGCGAATATAAATTCCCTTTATCTCGTATTCATGAACGGAACTGCTAAACTTTAACTTATTAGTTAAATTTTCATACATGGAAACACCTTTTGAATTAAGCCTGTCAAATGACATTCTGGTTACATAATCAGATACATGATGAATTAATTCTGTTTCATCATCCCTCACTCTAAAGATTAACATAACACCTTTAGCACCCGGTTCGTTTAAAATTGCGTCTATTTGATCATCTAATTTCTGCTCAATAATTTCAAAGTCATCAAAATATCTTTCCCTAGATTTATACCATTCTTGCCTAGTGTTAACAGTAAAATATTTCTTGACAAAACTAAAATTCTTATAGCGTGATCTGTGAAGAATCCCAAATTTCCAACGCCTGTAATCCTCCCATGTAATACTAATATTTTTTCTGAGAACGTCCCGTTTCTCTGTTAACAATTTATCCTTTTCAAAAAGTGAGAACTGTTTTCTCTTTATTATTTTCTTCTCTTCAACTCTGTAATGTTTCCACAGCCGGGACGTTTTTTTTCTGGTTACTTCCAGCTTTTTGGAAATTGATTTTTTCATTATGTTGCAATTCTTTGATATCTTTCCTCAAAAATTAAATGCGGTTTGAATATCTTTACTTCTTCTGGTAATGATTCTTTTTTCTTTGGTTTGGAATGTTTGTATCTGTTAGTGTCAATATTTCCTTCTTTTAAAATATAGATACTATTATTATGACCATCAAAACATTTGCCTAACCTGAAAAATAATTCACCTATCAACTTTTCGTTACTCTTATCTATACACGTTATCCTGTGTAAATTTTGAAAATAACAACCATTGCAGGAAACGTGAGCCTTACGAATAAAGTCACAGGCTTTCATCAAATTTTATTTCTAGGTTATTGTTCAAATCCCGAATAATTTTCTTTTTCCGGGACTTACCAATCTTAATAGCAGACTCCCTGTTCTGAATATTATCTGAAACATCAAAATAAAAAACCACTACTGAATCATTTTTGGAATATTGTAGACCTAATATCTGATGTGGCAATAAACCGTTCTCATTTACAAACTTTGTAATGTCTACTAAGGTTTTTCCGAAAAAACATCTTATTTCCATAATTATTTATATTTAATTTCTGTCAACCAATAATTAAAAAGTTCATTAAGAGTAAATATTTTACTTATATGAGTTTCAATTTCTACTTTGTATTTGCGATGTTCAGTAATATATTTTGTAAAATCATCTTTCCATTGGATAAACTCAAATAATAATTTTTTCATAATAAT
>CAIRMK010000367.1 GCA_903879645.1 uncultured Bacteroidota bacterium | reverse complement strand
TTTGGATTTCCTAAACTTTCAACAAAGAAAGCTCTTGTATTTTCTTGAGCCGCTTTGGTAAAATTTTCAGGATCAGATGGATCAACAAAAGTAGTGGTGATTCCCAATCTTGGCAAAGTTACACTTAACAAATTATAAGTGCCGCCATATAAACTATTAGAAGCGACAATGTGATCACCCGATTTTAATAAAACTAATAAGGTGGTAGCAATAGCAGCTGTTCCAGAAGCAGTAACTACTGCTCCAATTCCACCTTCCAGTTTGGCTAGACGTTGTTCTAAAATGTCATTGGTTGGATTGTTCAATCGGGTGTAAATGAATCCAGCTTCGGCTAACCCAAATAAATTGGCAGCATGTTGAGAATCATTAAAAACATACGAAGTAGTTTGATAAATTGGAACGGCTCTTGTTCCTCCATTTTTTGTTACATCGTGTCCTGCATGTAATGCGTTGGTTGCAAATTTTTGTGTACTCATGATTTTAAATTTTAAGATTAATATTTAGTAAGAATTTTTGAAATAAAAAAAATCCCTTTAGTTGACTTACCAAAGGGACTTGAAAAATATAGTACGAAACTACAATTAAGTTTGCCGCTTATGGTAATAGCATAGGTAGATGCAACACATTGTGCACATCATCATCCAAGTCATCATATTGTTTGCTATTACGTTCATTTTTTGTTTGTGCTGAACTAATTCAGCATCTTTTATTATTGTTATTTAGACTTCTATTTATAAGATTTTGAAATAAATTCAGAATAAAAAAAACCTCTGCGTTGGCAGAGGTTAAATTGTATATATTTTAAAAAATTTAAAATTATGCAATAGGGTACCTCTGCGGAGATTTCCACATCATACAACACATATTGCAAATAATTAAATTCATTTTTACTTCTTTTTGATGTAGCAAACTTCCGAACTATTTTTCAATTGACCAATGAAATTTTAAACTTTAACATTTGTATTACTTTTAAAACAATTAAAAAATTATGAATTATATCACATAAAGTATTGTTTATAAAACAGTTACAACAATTAACAAATCATTTACAATTTTAGTAATTGTTTTGGCACACAAATTGGAATATCACATACATCAGAAACTTTTTCTGATCGAAGAAGCTGAAAATCGAACGAGTAAGCAAAAGCTTTAAAACGATTTATTATGAGAACTATGTATCTAATAGTAGCAAGTGTTTTACTGGGAGTAAACGTTGCGAAGGCATCAGAAGCATTTAAAACAATGGGAAACAATGCCACTTTTTATAGAGAACATGAACGAGGTGGAGAAAGAAGATTGCATGAAGAAAATTATGGTTACCGTCATGACTATGACTGTGATGATAGAGATGGTTATGTAAGAGAAACACATTATTATAGCTATCCTCGTCCTTCATATTACAACAACAATAATTATGAAGGATATAATTATGGTAACTACAATACGCACTATTACAGAAATGATTATGATAGACACGAATGTAGACTTGGCTTCAGAAGATAGGTAAGTTAGTTGGTTTTGGTTAATCCTGTGGATTCTGGGAAGATGAAGCAGGATTTTTTATTTTGAAATAAGTTCAGAATTTAGTTCATTTTTATTCTTTTCAAAATAGAATTTACAACACTATTAAACTCCTCTGAAATAGCTAATCGATAATTGACAACCAAATAAAATAGTGTAATTAAAATAGATTTTAAAGTTATATTGATGATTGGAGAAATGGAAAGTCGCCCAATATAAAGGTCATCAAAATGGAAATCCCAAAAGTAAAAGAGTAAAAAACAAACGACCAAAATACCCAAAGAGTAAATTGTTTTAACTGTAAAAGGATACAAATGCATCTTCTTAACCACAAAAATTAATTTGATGGTATTGTAAATCGCTACAGTGATCAACGTTGCCAATGCAGAACCAAAAATTCCATACATGGGAATAAACAACATATTCAATCCAATCATTAAAAAAACCGTAAAAACACCAAATAAAAGTACAGTTCTGTAATACTGTGTGTTCACAATAATAGAGTTATTATTACCCAAAAGCACATCATAAAATTTTGCTAAACCAATCATAAAAACAACACTAATACCAGCACTATAATTATTGGGAATTAACAAATACAGTTGTTTGATATTTAAGAAAATTAATAGCATCAAAAAACCACCTACCAACTGAAGATTAATGGCACTTTTTTTATACAAATCATCCAATTCATCCTGTTTATTTTCTACTAATAATTTAGCGGTAATTGGGGCTACAATTTGTGTCATGGCCCTACTTGGAACTGCAATTACAGTGGCTATAAATATGGCCACAGCATACAAAGCATTTTGACTAATATCTTTATAATGCGGAATCATCACCTTATCAAAATCGACCAACATGACCGCTACTCCACCCGAAACAATAATAAAAAAAGAGTAGTAGACTATCTCTTTTATATTTTCTGGTATAACAAATCTAAAAACTGGCATTTTTACCGAAAAAGCATACAATTTCATTCCAATTAGTTGTGCCAAATAAGACAAGGCTATACCGTAAACACAGGTGTCTTTGGTAATCCAATTAAAATGGACGGCAATTAGCAATATCATGATTACAAATCGATAGAGCACTTCGCTTATTAAATTGCCTACCACCGATTTCATATGGACTTTTACCCAAGCATAAAAGACTTCGAAATAAGCCATAAATAATCCAACAATAGGAATCAACCAAAAGAATGGCTTCAATGAAGGATTTTCTATTACCCAATTGTTCGAAATGGGAGTATAAAATAAATAAAAAATCAAGCTTATGGGAACAATTAAAGTCAAAGGAAAAAATAACATGAAAGTTAAAAATTCTTCCCTTTTTTCTTCTGTTTTATAATGAGAAAAGAATCGAATTAAGGTATTTTGGGCTCCAAAAGCCATAAAAGGCATCATCAAATTGGCTCCTGAAAGAATCGTAGAAACAATTCCGTAATGCATTTTACCTAGAAAATTGGTATATAAAAACAACGCATTAATAGCACCTATACCAAATCCGAAGAAAGTAATAAAGGTGTTTTTAATCGATTGTGATTGTATGATTCCCATTTCTTTGGCTATGAGTTGTGCATTATGAGTTGTGATAACTGTTTCGTTAAACTCTTTCTTGAATAGTTCTGCAAACCAATAGGATAAACTTGCAATTTCTTTTCTAAATAGAATTCAAAATAAGAAATAATAGTCTTTTTTAGACTTTCTTTTTCATTGTAAGTAAAGAAAACACCCGTATTGGTTGAAGTGATAATTTCAGCAAAATCAGAATCTTTGGGACCTATAGCAATAATGGGACGTTCTGAAACCATATATTCAAATAATTTACCAGGTATAATACTTTTAGTTTCTGGAGAATCTATCTCTATCAAAAGCAATACTTGCGATTTTCTTTGCTGCTGTATCGCTTCAGTATGGGACACATACCCTAAATTATTGCAATAACTCGTAAGTTCGTGTTGCGCTATACTGTCTAGTATTTCTTGGCTTACTTTCCCAATTAATTTTAATTGGAAATGGGTGGCAAATGAGGTATTCTCTATTATCAATTCTTGCAATACTTCCCACAAGATTGTAGGGTTTCTATCAGACAAAAACGATCCAATATGGGCCATTGTAAACTTGTCATCCAAAACTTGTCTGTCTACATTTTCAATATCATACCCATTAGTAATAACTTCTATTGGGGTATCAGTTAATAACTCGAATTCAGCTTTAGTAGTTTTGCTGGTTACAATAATGGTATTGGCTCCATCCAAAACTAATTTTTCCAATTGTTTGTGCTTTTTATCTGCATAAGAAGACAATTTCAATGCTTTGTGATACCCAATAGTAGTCCAAGGATCACGAAAATCAGCAAACCAAGTCAATTCCATTGATTCCTTCAATTTCAAGCCAATTAAATGCAATGAATGTGGTGGACCAGAAGTAACAATAGTATCGATATTGTTTTCTTGAATATAGTTCTTCAAATACTTCAGGGAAGGATTCACCCATAGAAAACGAGCATCAGGGATAAAGACATTACCTCGCACCCAAAGCAAAACCTTCTCCAAAAAAGATTGTTTCTTAGCCGCAGGAATTATCCCAGAACTTATTTTTTGAGTTTCTTTTTTCGATAAAAAACCAGCTAATTGATAGGGTTCAAAGATTTTATTTTTAAGTACTATAGTGCTATCTGAAACCTCCTTTACCAAATCTGTATCAACAATAGGATAAGTCGGATTTTCTGGAATATAAACAATAGGTTGAATATTAAAATCAGGAAGATACTTAACAAACTTTAACCATCGTTGCACTCCTGGTCCGCCTGCAGGCGGCCAATAGTAAGTAATGATTAAAAGTTTTTTTTGTTTCAAAATCTTTTCCCTTTTTCTTTACTCTATCTTTATTAATTTTTTTCTATCAAAATAAATACCACCAACTAAAAGCAACAACATCCCTACAGAACTTACTAAAGAAATAGTACTTCCTGTTTTTACAACTTGTGGTTCAAACTTAAATTCAATAGTATGCTTCCCTGCACGAATAGCCAATCCTCTCAAAGCAAAATCAACTTTTAGAATATCAACTTTCTTTCCATCAATTGTAGCATTCCATCCATTTTTATAATACATTTCAGAAAAAACTGCGAAACCATCATTAGTGTTATTTGAAGTGTATTTTAAATAATTGGGTTTATTGAATTCCAACTTTATAGTGGCTGTGGAATCTACTTTATAAAGGGCATTATAACCAGTTTTAGTACTAAATTCATTTTGACCAATGGCAGTAGTTTTAGTATCCAGCTTATTTAAGGCTTTCATTTCATCGTCATTAGATTTTACTGTTTTCAAATTGGTAATAAACCAAGCATTTCCATTGACATCTGGGTTGACACTAGCGACCTCTTCACCTTTATCATTTCGTTGAATTATATATTTGACATTCAACATATTCAAAATTTCTTTATTGTTTTTGGCGATTTGGTAATCAAACAACTCTTGCATTTTTCTTGGCCGCACTGCAGAATATCCTCCAATTGATTTATGAAAATAAGACGCTTTTGCATTTAAAAATCCTTCTACATCCAAAACACGATAATTGGTAGTGTCTTGCATAATTTGTGTATCCGTTTGTGAGGGCTCAAAAGGAATGTCTACTTCTCTTGCGCCAACAAAATCTTTATTACTAACATAGTTTTTATCTACAAACACTAAGTCGGTAACCATAAACAAGCCAACTAAAACAATTGCCGTTTGTTGTGCTAATTTATTTTTAGTGTACATCCATAATGCCCCGGCAGAAATTGCAATAAAGAATCCTGAACGCAACAAATCGGCAGCATACAAACTTCTTCTGTCTTCTTTTAAGGCATCTATAAAACCAACCCCAAAGGTTTTATCTTGGCTTTGACTGAACATTTGACGTAATTGCCCGTCCATTGATCCAACAAAATCAAATATGTTTCTAAATAAGAACAATAGAACTATCAATCCTAAAGAAGTGGCGGCAGCTTTCCATAAACTAGTCCACTGTTTTTCTTTATCCGTTGCAAAAAAAGAGTGAAATCCAATAATAGCTAATACTGGCAAACACAATTCCAATACTACTTGTATAGAAGAAACGGCTCTAAACTTATCATACATTGGAACGTAATCAATGAAGAAATTGGTTACTACAGAAAAGTTTTTTCCCCAAGAAAGTACCAGTGATAAAATGGCCCCAATAAGGAATACGTACTTAATTTTACGTTTGTCATGATATAATCCTAAAACACACAAAAAGAATACGACTGCACCAATATAAGCAGGTGCTGCAACAATAGGTTGATTTCCCCAATAAGTAGGCGCATAAGAATCTACAAATTGACGGGCTTCAGCTTCAGAGGCTCCATACTTCAACATATAATCATAAACCGCAGAATCATTGCTTAATTTTTCTCCATTACCACCACCAAAAAGTCGTGGAGCAATAAGATTCAAGCTTTCAGCAATTCCATAACTGTATTCTGTAATATAACTTCTATCTAAAGTAGAGCCATCGGTCTTTTTACTTCCATCAGGATTGAAAGTCAAATCACTTTTGCCACGAATACTATAATCCGTAAATTCCTTGGTTGCTAATAAACTAGTAGCATTAGTTCCTATTGCAAAAATCAATGCTACTGCGAAGGTTCCACCTACTAATACTAATTCTTTAAATTCTTTATTTTTTATGAATTTATAAATATAATAAACTCCTAATACCATCAATAAAAACAAAAGATAATAGGTCATTTGAAAGTGATTGGCATTTATCTCTAATGCCACAGCAAGCATGGTGAGCAAACCTCCAACAATATAACGCTTTCTAAAAACCAATATAACACCAGCAACAACTAATGGCATATAAGCAATAGCATGGGCCTTAGCATTATGACCAACACCAAGAATAACGATCATATAGGTGGAAAACCCAAAAGCTAAGGCTCCAAAGAAAGCTTTTAATGGATCGATTTTTAGGACTAATAATAAAGCATAAAATCCTAAAAAGTATAAAAATAAATAATCGGCTGGTCTTGGCAAAAAACGTAAGACATCATCAATTTTACCAATATAATCATGAGGATACTTAGCTCCCATCTGATAGGTTGGCATTCCACCAAAAGAAGAATTAGTCCAATAGGGTTCTGCATGTTCATTAGCTCTAAAATCATTTTGTTCCTTTGCCATGGCAGTAAATTGAACAATATCCGATTGGTATATTTTCTTTCCCTGCAAAACAGGCATAAAATAAAGTAAGGAAATAAAAATAAAACCAAGAATGGCTAATAAATGAGGATATAACTTTTGGAATTGCTTCATTGTATAATTTTAATTGTTTAAATATTTGATTTTAGATAGTCTAAAACCATACTAGAATAGTAATCGATTATTCTATTTCTTCATAATCAATATATTCACCAACCTTTTTAGTCTCGCGAGGTTTATCGCTATTGGGTGTCTGTGCTGGATTCGTATAATTTTGCTGATTTTGCTGATTTTGCTGTTGAAATTGTTCACTAGCCTTTTCTACTACTTTTTTTGCTAAAAGAGGTAAAAACAAACGCATTAAAAACTTAATTACATAATAGATAATTAGGAAAATAAAAATATCTTCTATCAAACCTTGTAAAGATGCCTCTTGCATAACATTAATTTTTTGCCAAAAATACTAAATTACCACATTCAAATTCAGTATTACTTCTTAAATAAATAATAAAATATAGTACATTTGAATTTTCAAAAATAAACATTCTTACTGTCATTCTTATGAAATTAAACCTATTAGCACTATTTAGTTTTTTCTTTCTATTTCAAAATAGTTATGCTCAATATACTGATGATATAAATTCAAATCGTCCAGGTAGTTCTATGTCAGCATTTTCAGTTGGAAAAACAGTAATACAACTAGAGTCTGGAATGAATTTAACCAATGAACGACACGACCTTTTAGATTATACTGCCAAAGGATATTCAATAGATTTCGTAACTCGATATGGTCTCTTTAAAGAAGAATTAGAAGCTATTCTAGATGTTAATTATCAAAATGATAGGTATGTCTCAGACGAATTCACAAAAAAAAGAAGCGGAGTAAAAGCATCAACACTAGGATTTAAATATTTAGTGTATGATCCATCTAAAAACTACGAAGAAGAACCAAATATTTACAGTTGGAAAGCGAATCATAGATTCAAATGGCGCCAATTTATTCCTGCTCTTTCTGGTTATGCTGGAATGAATTTAAACTTTAGCTCCAATCCTTTTTTATTTACTAACGAACAACCAAGTCGTATCAGCCCAAAAGTAATGCTAATTACTCAAAATATTTTTCCAGGGGCATGGGTGTTGGTAACGAATATTTTTTTAGATAAAATTTCTACCAATAATCAATCAACCGGTTACGTTGTTACTTTAACCAAAGGGTTTAATGATCAATGGTCTGGATTTATTGAAAACAAAGGAATTAAAGGAGATTACTACGCCGACGGAATTTTTACTGCTGGGGCGGCATATTTATTTAATAAAAGTTTTCAAATGGATGCTTCAATAAGTAAAAATTATAAAAATACTCCTGCATTAACGTTTGGAGGTATTGGTGTTTCTTGGCGTTCAGATACAAAATATCAAAAAGTCTTAATAAAATCTCCAAAAAAAGAAAAGAAAAAAGACAAAAGTATTAAAGGAAAAGAAAAAGAAAAAGCAAAAAAACGTTTAGACGAAGGTCAATTTTAAAAGAACGGTAATAATGATTATAATTAAAGAAGCCAATACAAATGCTTTACTAAAAGAGTATGTGAAATTTCCATTTTCACTATACAAAAATCATCCTTACTGGGTTCCTCCTTTGATCTCAGATGAATTAGAAACATTTGACAAAACAAAAAACCCAGCTTTTACAAATGCTGAAGCTTATTTTTACTTAGCTTATCAAGAAGATAGAATTGTTGGCAGAATTGCCGCAATTATTAATTGGGACGAAGTAAACAACCAACAAAAAAAGAAAGTTCGCTTTGGTTGGTGGGATGTTATTGACGACATTGAAGTAACCAAAGCCTTACTTGAAAAAGTGTATGAATTAGGAAAAAAAAACAAGCTAGACTATGTAGAAGGACCCATGGGTTTTTCCAACCTTGATAAAGTAGGTGTGCTTACTGAAGGGTTTGACGAATTGGGTTCAATGATAACTTGGTATAATTTTCCATATTATAAAAATCATTTAGAACAATTAGGCTATATAAAAGAAAAAGAATACTTAGAAAACAAATTTCCGTTTTCTAATGTAAAAATTGATTCTTATGAAAAAATAGTACCTCTAATTAAAAAAAGATACCAATTAAGAGAATTAAATTTTAGTAATAACAAAGACATCATGCCTTATGTAGATAAAATGTTTGATTTATTCAATACTGCTTACGCCAACTTATCTTCGTTTGTAGCCATTACTGATGTTCAAAAAGAATATTTTAAAAAGAAATATATCAGTTTTATCAATCCAGAATACATCAAGTTTGTAATGGATAAAAATGATAATATGGTAGCTTTTAGCATTGTGATGCCCAGTTTTTCAAGAGCTTTACAAAAAGCAAACGGTAAACTATTTCCATTTGGTTTTTATCATTTGCTAAAAGCAAAAAAAGAAAGTAAAGAAGTTTTATTTTATCTAATCGGTGTGGATCCTGAATATCAAAGCAAAGGAGTTACAGCTATAATCTTTGACGAATATTACAAAACTTTTACAGAAAAAGGAATTAAAGACTGCATCCGAACACCCGAACTAGAAGATAATATTGCTATTCATCAACTATGGAAACATTTTGACCCCGTAACTTATAGAAGAAGAAGAACATATAGAATCGATTTATAATTTATTTTATCCATCTCTATTTTATATTTTAATCTTTCCCTTATTTTATAGACATTCTTAGCCAATAAAAAACCCCCTATTCAATTTGAATAGGGGGTTTTAGTATTAATAAAGTTCTAAAACTTATCTTTTGATAACACGAAGTGTTTTAGTGTTCTCACCTTGAGTTACAATTACGTTGTAAACTCCAGATGGATAACGATCTCCCACTTGAAGTGTAGTCGCTTCACTTGGACTTACTTCTTTTTGGTCAATCAATTTACCAATCATATCGTATACC
>CAIRMK010000366.1 GCA_903879645.1 uncultured Bacteroidota bacterium | reverse complement strand
TTTGATTATTTGATTGCTATATTTTTTGGCCACATAGTCTAAAACTCCTTTTGGCAATAATTCTTTGTTGATGGCTACTTCTCTTTCTAGAACATTTCCTTTAGCATCAAAAAGCATTGAATTTTCCAATCCATTGATTTTAAAACTTGCTTCATAGTTACCTTTTTCTTTTTCCCATTTGACATTATCCATGTTTTTATGGTCTTTCTTAAACGCTTCTAAAACTTGAGTTGGAATGCTTTTTTGAGCAAAACTAAATGTTGCCGTAGCTAATAATACTACTAAAAAGAGGTTTTTCATTTTAAATTTATTTTGATTTGGTTATTTCTGATTTTTTATTTCCCTCAAAGAAAATACTTTTATTTGATTTTTTATTCATCCAATGGTTTAATTTATAGCAAAAATAAGCCGAACCACTCCCAATAATTGCTCCTGCCAATACATCCGTTGGATAATGAACGCCTAAATCCATTCTAGAATATCCAACGGCACCTGCCCACATAAATGAAGGGGTTATGACATACCACTTTGGAAAAGCGATACTCAATGAAGTGGCAGTAGCAAATGCATCAGAAGTATGACCTGATGGGAAAGAACCACTTCCGCCTGAGGTTTGTTTATCAATTTCGGGATAAGTTACATAAGGTCGATCTCGTTTGACCGAATATTTTAAAGCGGTTGTCACAAAAGCGTTAACCAAAAATGTTTCGCCTATATAGATTCCTTTCTTTTTTAAATCTACGTCTTTATTTAGACAGCCTATGGAATAGATTACTACAGGTGCTGCGATACTAATGGGTGCCACACTATTGGTGAATAATTTAAAAGTAGGGTCGAGCGATTTATCTCTTTTTAGATTAATATCACGCAGGCTATTGATATCAAAATTTTGAGCATTGGCGTTGCTGGTGAATAATGACAGTAGTACAAGAGCTACTATTTTAAATACAATGTGATTTATTTGTATCATTATTTAATTTTTACAAATATCCGAAGATTAATCATGATGCGAAAGGAATAATTATTAATTGCGCCTTAATATACTTGGTATTAGTAGCATTGATTCACCTTTCGTTTCAATTGATTTCAAATATATAAAATTACGGATTGATTTTAAGTGTTTGCACTTTGTTATGAAGCTAAACCTTATACGAGAAGGTTTTGATAAAAATAGACGAATCAACACCAACTACCCCTCTTCACTACTAGCAACCGATAAACAATACCCCTCCATAAACTCAGTGGTTAAATACAATTGTTTATCCTCCAGAGTTATGCTGTCTTCTAATACTTCTATGCAGTTAAAATCTAGAAAAGCACCTTTGCCGATGGCTTTAACCACGGCCTCTTTGCGAGTCCAAAGCTGAAAAAAAGTAACCGGACTAAATAAATTTTGAGTCAAAAACGCCCATTCTTTAGTAGTGAAGTATTCTTTGTATACTGAGCAATCAATCGGTTTAATGTGTTCTACATCTACTCCAATACAGCCCTTTCTGATAAAACCTAAAACGGTTGTGGTATTTGAATAAGCAATACTAAAATCAACATCGTCAATAATATAAGGCTTCCCATAGGCATTGTAATACATCGATTGGATACTGTTTTCCTCCATTTGATTCTTTTTTAAGGCGGTAGTTAAGAGCATTATCCCTTCTATTCGCTGCTGTTTTTTTTCACTACTAGCATAGTTTGAAATTTTATTTTGCAGGAACTGTGGAAGTAACGATAATTTTATGTTAATTTCGTAGTTACTCATCAGAGTACTATTCATTTTTTTATAAATTTCCAATATCTTGTTAATTTTTTAAACAAATATAGAAATTACAATTAAACCCTATTAATTAAATAAAGTCTTAAAGGCCTAAATAAATATATGCAAGAATTAAGTTTGATAATTGGCGAAGAACGTCAGGATTTTTTTATAGAAGAAACTTTAGTCACTCTATTTAAAAGTACGGTTGTAAAACATCCCAGTAAAACCGCACATTACTTTAACGGCAAACAAATTAGTTATAAAATTTTGGACGAATGGTCGACTAATTTAGCCTGTATATTACAATCAAAAGGGTTAAAAGAAGGAAGTCCCTGCCTTGTGTGGTGGGAACGTGGTATCGAGCTTCATGTGGCCATTTTGGCTATTCTAAAATGCGGTGGTACGTATGTTCCTTTAGATTATGACATGCCCGAAGAGCGTGTGGTGTCTGTACTGGAAGACATTCAATCTGATTTTATCATTACATCGAGACCTTTCGCTCATTCTTGTACTGTCATCAATGAAATAAAATTTGAAGAAAACACACATGCTGTTTTAGAGACAGTAACATTAGACCCAGACACCTATGCTTATGTGTTATTCACTTCTGGAAGTACTGGAAAACCGAAGGGAATTCCAATTACCAATAGAAATATATGTCATTTAGTTCGTTCTGAAAATTCACTTCTTAATGTTCATGAAAATGATAAAGTGTACCAAGGGTTCTCGGTTTCCTTTGATATGTGGTGTGAAGAAACGTGGGTGAGTTATTTAGTGGGTGCCACTTTATGGGTTGCTGATAGTGTTACTTCAAAGTCCATTGATGAGTTAAGCACCATTTTATTAGAAAATGAAATCACGGTACTTCATGCTGTACCTAGTTTATTGGCGGTAATGGAGGCTATTGATTTGCCTAAATTGCGAATCATCAATGCTGGAGGAGAAGCTTGTACATCCCAAGTTTTAAACAAATGGGCCAAGGAAGGGCGCGATTTTTATAATTCGTATGGTCCTACTGAAACGACGGTAAGTGCTACTTTTGCCAAATTAAAAAAGGGTGATCCTATCACGATTGGGAAACCGCTTCCCAACTATGGATTGGCTGTAGTGGATGAAAATATGCAACCTGTGGCTATAGGTCAATCGGGGGAATTAATTGTTTCTGGAATTGGTGTTAGTAATGGTTATTTGAATTTAGAAGCTTTGACCAAAGAAAAGTTTCTTCCCAAAAATGATTCTTTACATGCTTTGCCGGGCACTATGATTTATAGAACGGGTGATGCTACTTATATGGATAGTGATCAAAACATTCACTTTGTTGGACGTATCGATAGTCAGGTTAAATTAAGAGGCTTCCGAATAGAATTGGGCGAAATTGAAAGTTTATTGAATGATCAAATTGGAATACTTCAGGCAGCGGTTGCTTTAAAAAAAGATGCCAATGACCAGGAGCAATTGACAGGATATGTAGTCGTTAGTAAAGATTTTGTTTTTGACGAAGCTTTTATCAAAGAACAATTAGCACTAAAGTTGCCCTCGTATATGGTGCCGTTAATGATAGTTAAATTGGATGAATTGCCACGACTGTCGAGTGGTAAAATTGACAGAAAGCAATTACCAACTCCTAGTAATTATTTTGCCAATACCTCTACTGAAAACAATATCTTAGAATCGGATTCTATCGAAACCAAAACGATAAAGGTTTTAAAAAACATCTTTATAAAAGACGACATTAATTTAGAAAACGACTTCTTTACGGATCTTGGTGGGCATTCACTTTTAGCTGCTTCTTTTGTGAGTAAAATGAGAGATGAAGGTAGCGTAACCCATGCTTCTTTAAAAGATGTTTATCAATCAAGACCACTGTCTGTATTAGTACAAAAATGGGAAGCTGCAGTTAAAAAAGAAGCTAAAACCAAAAAAGAATTCACTACAGTATCTCACAAAAAATATTACCTGTGTTGGTTGGCACAAACCTTTTCGTTGTTGCTTATTTTCGGGTTTTTAGCATCTGAAATCTTTATTCCTTATTTGGCCTATTATTTTACTTTATTGGAAAAAGAAAGCCATTTTACCGCTGCCATCATTGCGTTTCTGATGTTTTCTATTATGCCCCCCTTGTTTATTGGATTGGGGATTGCCATCAAGTGGATTGTTATTGGCAAGTACAAAGAAGGTAAATACCCGTTGTGGGGAAGTTATTATTTTAGATGGTGGTTTGTGTCTACTTTCCAAAAGATTGTTCCTACCCAATTTCTAAATGGAACACCCTTGTATCCCATTTATTTGAAAATGATGGGGGTTAGCATTGAACAGGATGCCCAATTAAGCAATATGACTATTGGCGCTAGTGATTTAGTCATTATAAAGAAAGATGTTAGTATTAGTTCTAATGTAGTTTTGGACAATGCTGTTATTGAAAACGGCTATTTTATACTCTCTAAAATTACTATTGGAAATCATGCATATATTGGCAGTAGTGCCGTAATAGAAGGAAACACTACTATTGAAGATTGGGGTGAATTGCAAGATTTGAGTCTTTTAGAACATGGTAACACTATTGGAAAGGCTGAGGTATGGAAAGGAAGTCCGTCGAAATTAGTTGTCACTCGAAATGAAAATGATTTTATAAAACCTTTGAAAATCACCAAGAAGCGACTCTTTTATCATAAGTTTTTGTATTCCATCTTGTTGTTGCTATTTCCTATTTTTATATTGATTCCTTTGGTTCCTACCATTATTGCCATTACCGAATTGGATAATGCAGCAGGTGAATTTGAGTTTTACTATTTATGGATTACCCCAATCTTGAGTGCTATTTATATCCTAATGTTTGCCTCTTTAAACATTGTTTTATGTCGATTGCTGCAAAAAAACATAAAGCCTGGAGTTTATCCTGTTTATGGACGCGTTTATGTAAAGAAATGGTTTGTGGAGCAGTTGAATTCTCTTTCGTTAATTGTGTTGCATCCCATGTATGCTACTATTTTTATCTCGAAATACTTCAGAGCGCTTGGTGCGAAAATAGGAAATAACACGGAGATATCGACTGCGAGTAATGTTACCCATCCTTTGCTTGAAATTGGAGACCGATCATTTATTGCTGATGCAGTAACTTTAGGAGAATTTGATGTCAGAGGGCAACGATTGATTTTAGAAAAAACAACCATTGGCGATAATAGTTTTGTGGGTAATAGTGCTTTGATACCTCAAGGATATGAATTATCAAGCAACATGTTGATTGGAGTATTAAGCGTTCCTCCTACTACAGAACAATTGAACAAAGAAGCTTTTAACGATTGGTTTGGTTCCCCTGCTATTGGAATTCCGAAGCGACAAGACAGTCAACTCTTTGATACCTCCAAAACCTTTTTCCCTTCTAGGAAAATGTATCTTTCGAGAGCCATTATAGAATCCATTAGAATTATTCTTCCTCAAACGGTGGTCTTGATTAGCAGTATTTATTTTATTGCCTACTCGAGTGAATTGATGTATAATGAATCAATTGGTAAAATACTATTGCAATTGCCTTTTTACTATTTATTCTTTATTGGAATTCCAGTCATGGCAGTACCTATCCTTATGAAATGGATTTTGATTGGTAAATACAAAGAAAGTAATCATCCAATGTGGAGTTTCCAAGTATGGAAAAGTGAAATGATCACCGCTACTTATGAAGCCTTAAGTGCACCTTTCATATTAGAATACTTAAAAGGAACCCCTTGGCTACCGATATTTTTGCGTTTATTCGGTGTTAAAATTGGCAAACGTGTTTTCTTAAACACCGCTGATTTTACGGAATACGATATGGTTTCGATTGGTGATGATTGTGCTTTGAATGAAGATTGTGGCGCTCAAACTCACTTATTTGAAGATCGCGTCATGAAAATTGGAAAAGTAAAAATTGGCAATCGAGTAACGATAGGTAGCAGAACCATTATTCTATACAATACAGAAATAAAAGATGATATCACGATCGGTGATTTATCACTTGTAATGAAAGGAGAAGTGCTTCAAAATAATACGGATTGGGTTGGAAGTCCAATAAGTGAAAAATAAAACCATTTATAAAAATAATATATTCAAACCATGACATTTTTTAATATTAAAAACCTATTTAATTGTATCCTTTTTTTTTTGTTTTTATCTTTTCACTTAACAGCACAAGTTAATAAAATGGTGGTTAAAGATTCACTTCAAAATGAAATGAAAGATAGTATTCCTAAAAAATCATACTTTAAATTTTCTGCTAGTTATTTATCCAATTATGTTTATAATGGTAGAAAAGATTCAATAACAAACCCCTATATTACTCCTTCTATTGGCTATTTTGGCAAAAAGGGATTTAGCACTAACATTACAGGATATTATTTAACAGCAACCAATCAGCATCGGTTTGATTTCTTTTCGATTGATATGAATTATAAACACGAGTTTACGGATGGATTTTCTGGAAGTTTAATGGCAGATAAAACTTTTTACAATAAGTCTAGTACTTCTTTAAGTTCCAATATTAAAGGTAGTTTAGGTGGAAATTTGGATTATGATTTTGGCTTTTTAGAATTATTTGTACAAGGAGATGCCGTATTTTCTCAAAAGACTGATTTTGCTTTAGCAATTGAATTGGAACATGAATTCGTAGTAAAAAACGGACCGGATGAATTTAAAATCACCCCGACCTTTGATGTAAATTTTAGTACTTTAAACTATTATGAGGGGTATTTGAATAAAAAACTTGGAAAGAAAATGATACAAAGCAATCCTAACATCACTTCTGTAAATGCTATTACAACAGTTGATAATAATCGATTTACTTTATTAGATTATGAGTTTTCTGTACCTATGACGTATCAAACAAAACAATTTGTATTTTTTGTAACGCCTACCTATGCCATTCCAAAAAACACTATTTATACCACTACTGTAACCACTACTAAATTAGTTGGTGGTGTTGAAACTGTGGTCACAAAAAATTCTACCACAACTTCCGAACGAGAGTTAAAACAAAACTTTTTTGTTGAGGCGGGATTGTATTATAAATTTGATTTATAATTCTAGTCATTTTACGAGAAATTACATAAAGAAGCTTACTAAAACTATGTAAGCTTCTTTTATTTTATCCCATAATTCATAGGAAGCATATCTCCTACTTTTTGTGTTGCCATATATCCCGAGAAAATAATATTTTCAATATTGGAGTTGTTTCCATATTTATCAACATAGAAGGTTTCCGTTTCAAATATAATTTTAGATTGCTGTTTTTTGTTGAATAAAAGATTGAATTCTGCCACAGATTTGCTCAGTGATAACTCTTTATTTTGTTTTGCTACTTGAACTTTTTTAGAATCACCTAAATCGGTAATTATGAAATAATCCTCTGGATTATCTTGATAACTCCCTTTGAACAAAAGAAAATTTTCTTTATTCCAAATATGGTCCACTAAGTTTCTAAAGAAATGCAATTGGGACCCTTTATAACATTTTTCCCGTTGCTTTAGGATTTTAGCATTGTTATTTACTTCTTCAAACCGATTTAATCCCGCATAATAACTTCTAATAACGTCACTTGAATTACAACTTAGTTTATTAAACGTAACTTCAAAGTTCACTAATTCATAATTGATTTTATATCCTAATAATGCGGTATTAATAATTAATGGTTTATCAGAATAGGCTTTTAAAGTGAATTTCTTTTCATCATAATCAAAATAGATATCCTCTTCATTTTCTATAATGGCTTTCTTCCCGGTTGATGTTGTTCCTAAAAATTGTTCGCGAAAAAGTTGCAGTTTTTGCTTTCTGGTAAATCTATCTTTTTTAATTATTACTTCTTTTAGGTTGCTTACCGCTTCTTTTAATACAATTGTCATGACTTGATTTGTATCGAATGACTTGATAAATACCGTCTGATACCCTATAAAACTTACCGCCAAAATGCTATTTAATTTTGCGCCATACATAAGTGTAAAGTTTCCATTACCATCTGCGATAGTTGCAATCGTAGTACCGTCAAAGTAAATATTAGCACCTGGTAAGGGTTGATTGTTTTGGTCAACCACCTTACCTTTCACTATTTGAGCGAATGAAATTGAAGAAATAAAGAATAAAAGGAATACTATTAGTTTACGCATTTTATACGAATTATAAAATATCCAAACTTCCTTTTCCATCTCTGACTACTTCTGGCTCGTAGCCTGATAGATCGATAATGGTAGAAGGTATATTATCTCCATAACCGCCATCGATTACTAAATCGACAAGGTTTTGCCATTTTTCAAAAATTAATTCGGGATCGGTGGAATATTCTAATACGGCATCTTCATCATAGATTGAGGTAGAAACGATAGGGTTGCCTAACATTTTTACAATATCAATAATGATGTTATTATTGGGTACACGAATTCCGACTGTTTTTTTCTTTCTAAATTCTTTAGGCAAATCATTATTACCGGGAAGAATGAAGGTATAAGGCCCCGGCAACGCACGCTTAAGAATTTTGAAAGTGGCGGTATCGATTTGCTTCACATAATCGGAGAGATTACTTAAGTCGCTACAAATAAAAGAGAAATTGGCTTTTTCTAATTTGATGCCTTTAATCTTTGCAATGCGTTCTAATGCTTTCGTATTGGTAATATCGCAACCTAAACCATACACCGTATCGGTTGGATAGATTACTAATCCTCCATTGCGCAACACATCCACCACTTTTTTAATGGCAGCTTCGTTGGGTTTGTCTTCGTATATTTTTATGAACTGTGACATTGTTTGTTGTTTATGGTTTGCAGTTTATGATTGGTAGTTTGTGGTTGGTAGTTTGTGGTTTTTAGTTCGTGGTTTGTAGTTCGTGGTTTGATAAAACCTATTTGAATTTTAATCCTTTTATTTCACAGTTTATTAAATAATTCATCATTGCTCCTATTTTATTTTTTTCAAATTCTAACATCTCATTTAATTTCAAATGTTGTTCTTCTGAAATGAGTTTTTTATCAAAAGCTCTATAAATTTGAGATTTAGACTCTCCACAAGAAGCTTTTGCAATACTTAAAAAATGAACAAATTCTTTATTCCCATTTCTTTCAAATCCTTCAGCAATATTATCCATGATTGAACCAGAACTTCTATCAATTTGATCTTTTAAAGAAAAATTAGTTCTTAAAGCTGTATTCTGAATTAAGCTCTCAATAAATTGACAAATTTCTCTAGCTTTTAGCCAAATTTCTAAATCTTCAAATTTCATTATTTTAGCCATAACCCTAAACTATTAACTCTAAACAATAAACAATTTACCCTATAACATCCAATTTTGCAAATCGTAACAACAGCTTCTTAATTCCTCCTACTTCAAATCGGATTTCGGCTTTTTTGTCGGCTCCTACTCCTTCTAGGCTGATGATTTCTCCTTTTCCGAAGCGTTCGTGCATTACTATATTTCCTGTAGTGAGTTTGTTGTCAAATAAATTCGGCCCTGCGTTGGTCGGTGCATTACCTGCTACCGGTTTCAATTTACGAATACTTGATGAAGAAACGGGTTCGTCTCCATATTTTTTTGGAGGAGTGCCAGCGGTAGGCTTGGCCAATCGCAATTTGGATTTATCAATATCCCCAAAGATATCAATGTCCATCATGGGTTTGTAGCGATATCCTCCGGCATCACTCGGATTAATATATTCTAAATAATCGTCTTTTATTTCCTCTATAAAACGAGAAGGTTCGCTATCGGTAAGTTTCCCCCAACGGTAACGTGACTGTGCGTATGTCAAATAGGCTTGATGCTCTGCACGAGTTAAGGCCACATAAAACAAACGACGTTCTTCTTCAAGTTCACTTCTTGTATTCATACTCATCGCGCTAGGGAATAAATCCTCTTCCATCCCAACAACAAAGACATATGGAAATTCCAATCCTTTTGCTAAGTGAATGGTCATTAATGCAACTCTATCATCATCACCCGTATCATTATCCAAATCGGTTGCCAAAGCAACATCTTCTAAGAATTCAGACAAAGCACCACGTGCCCCATCAATTTCTTTTTGTCCTTCAATAAAATCTTTGATCCCCCCCATTAAGGTCTCAATATTTTCAATTCGAGCAATACCTTCGGGAGTTCCATCTTTTTTAAGTTCTTGTACTAATCCAGTTTTCTTAGTCACATGATCGGTTAAAAAGAAAGCATCTTGATTTTGATTGATGACTTGAAAACTTTTAATCATCGTTACAAAATCTTGCAACTTGGTTTTGGTTCCCGAATTTAGTTTTAAATCAATTTTGTCAATATGCTCCATCACTTCAAAAATGGAACGTTTGTAATGATTGGCTGCAACGGTAAGCTTTTCAACTGTAGTATCTCCAATACCTCGATGTGGATAATTAATCACACGAATTAAGGCTTCTTCATCTTTGGGATTTATTACCAATCGTAGATAACACAATATATCTTTGATTTCTTTGCGTTGGTAGAACGAAAGTCCACCATAAATTCGATACGGAATATCGCGTTTGCGCAAAGCATCTTCCATCGCACGCGATTGTGCATTGGTGCGGTATAAAATAGCAAATTGCCCATTGAGCATTTGGTTGCGCATTTTTTGTTCAAAGATTTCTCCGGCTACAAATCGTCCTTCTTCACCATCGGTTACACTGCGATGCACTTTTATTTTGGCTCCATAATCGTTGGCTGTCCAAACGACTTTGTCCAATTTGGTTTTATTTTTATCGATAATCGAATTGGCGGCTTCTACTATGTTTTTAGTAGAACGATAATTTTGTTCCAATCGATAGGTTTTCACATTTTCATAATCTTTTTGGAAGTTCAAAATGTTATTGATATTCGCTCCACGAAAGGCATAGATACTTTGCGCATCATCACCCACCACACATATATTTTGAAATCTGTCTGACAAAGCACGAACGATAAGATATTGCGAGTGATTCGTATCTTGGTACTCATCTACCATAATGTATCGGAATCTATCTTGGTATTTGGCTAAAACATCTGGGAAACGATTTAATAATTCATTGGTTTTTAATAATAAATCATCAAAATCCATGGCGCCTGCTTTGAAACAACGGTCCACATAATTGGCATAGATTTCTCCCAAACGCGGTTTTTTAGACATCGCATCTTGCTCTTGCAATTCGGGATTGTTTAAATAGGCTTTTACGGTAATCAGCGAATTTTTATATGACGAAATTCTGCTTAATACTTGTTTGGGTTTATACACATCCCGATCCAATTGCATTTCCTTAATCACTGCCGAAATCAATCGAACAGAATCTTGCGTATCATAAATAGTAAAATTGGAAGGATAACCTAATTTATCAGCTTCACTTCTTAAAATACGAGCGAATACCGAGTGAAACGTTCCCATCCAAAGGTTTTTGGCTTCGTTGGTTCCCACAATATCGGAGATACGCTTTTTCATTTCACGTGCCGCTTTATTGGTAAAAGTCAATGCTAAAATATTAAACGCATCTACACCCAAGCTCATCAAGTAGGCAATTCGCATGGTGAGTACTCTTGTTTTTCCAGATCCAGCACCCGCAATAATAATCATAGGACCGTCTTTTTGTAAAACAGGTTCTTGTTGGGCTTGATTGAGTTGACTGATGTATTTTTGCATTGTTATTAGTACTTCTTAAAAAATTAGAGGTTTACAAAAATAGGCTTAGTTACTATTACTACCAATAAATTTGCATTCGATTTATCAACTATTTTTTGCATTCAACTTAAAAATTG
>CAIRMK010000365.1 GCA_903879645.1 uncultured Bacteroidota bacterium | reverse complement strand
TCGGCTTTGTTAACTTCCAAAGGAATGAAAGCAGCTTTTCCAACCTTTTTGACAGACAACTTTGCAGCCATAACCACATTGAGCAATCAACAAAATGAGATTATGAAACAAAGAAAACAACTAACCGAAGACAATCATGGTAGTTATAAGGCTTTAAACACGTTTATAACCGATGTGTGTGGCATAGGAAGAACAGTTTATGAAGGCATGATAAAAGCCGATGAGTACACCATCAGTAAATTGTTAACCAAGTTGCATTCTTCAGGAGGAGCAACCCCAACGCCTCCGCCAACACCAAACGCATAAATTTAGAAAGGGGTTGTCTATATAGGCAACCTCTTGTTTTTAAAAAGACTTATGCGGAATATTTTTATATATTTGAGAAATAATGTCTGACGTTTGTCAGACTTATACTTCCATATTTGGGTAGATTGGAGCCGTTTTATGGCTTCTATATACGAGCTAGTGGCAAGTTTATCAGCAATCGTGTGGAATTAGCATGATTAGTTAGAATCATAAATTATGATAATAAAATTTTGACAAATGCAGAAAATAGTCCTTATTTCAACTAATCATTCAGAAAGCGGTAAATGCAATTCTGACGAATTATATAAAATTATAGAAACAATAAGACCGGATATTATTTTTGAAGAACTACCGAATAATTTATTTGATATTATTTACAATGGCAATCTTAAAACTTTGCCTCATGATACGCCTCTTGAATTAAAATGCGTCAAAAAGTATTTACAAAATTATAACGCTAAAAATATTCCTGTAGATATTGAAATCAGCATGAACCAATCTAAAGATGAAAATTTTATGTTGAAAACAATTGAAGAAGCTGAAGATCATAAGAAATTTGAAAACGAATACAATTCTATTAAATTTCGAGAAGGGTTCGATTTTTTCAACAGTAATAAATGCCTTGATTTTCTCGAGAAAAAAAAACTTATTGAGAAAGAAATATTGGAATCTTCACCACATAAAAATGTTTTACTTGTTACCTATAAATCATTTCAAAAAGCAATAGAAAGCCGAGAAGATGCAATGCTTCAAAACATATACAGTTATAGCAAAGAAAATAAATATAATCGAGCTGTATTTTTACTAGGATGTGGTCATAGAAAATCAATGATAAAAAAAATTCAAGAATATGACAAAATATCAAAAATTAAATTGGATTGGAGAATATTTTATGGAAATTAAAAAAACAGCCACTAACACAAGTTTTATGCTATTGCTAGGCTTGGAATTTATTTAGACGCTTGGTCTTTTATCTTTCTATTCACGTTTTTTCATTCAAAGTTTTCGGTATATTTGTTTTTGCCAGTCTCTAAAATACGCAACAGACATAAAGCCTAGGAACGTTAGCTGTTATTGTAAAAAAACCGAATCTAAAAAATGAAAAAATACTTATTTATCATCTTTATATTTTTAAATGTTTCTAAATCATTTTCACAAAATGAAAACCAAAATTGGATTTTATATAGAGATAAAAATGATGATTTAATTGGTTATAAAGATTTAAATGGAAAAATACAAATTGAACCTAAATTTACCTTTTTAACAAGTTCAATAATTTTCAAAAACATCATTCCTGTTTTTGAAAAGGTCAATATTAAGAATAAAGAAGATTATAAAACAACTGAATATTATTTGCTTAAAAACGGTAAGAAAGTTGGAGTTGACAGCTTATACTTTTTTGATTTTACCTTAGATTGTGAAAACGAGGACAAAATAAGATTTAGAGATCCAAAAACGGATAAAGTAGGTTTTTTTGACAAGAACGGAAAAGTTATAATTCCTGCAATTTATAATGATGCGAGTAAATTTCATAATGGATTTGCAATCGTTATTAAAGATGCTAAACGAATTTGTTGGGAAGGAGAAGAATATTCAAAAGAAAACCCATGTGAACATTGGAGTTGGAAAGGAAATACCCAAATCATAAACAATAAAAATGAATTAATTTTAGACAATGTTGATTTACAAAAATTTCAAGATATGGATTGGTATTCACTTAAAATAAATCCAAAAGAAATTCATTCTGACGATATAACATTTAAAGCACAAGATGAAAACTTATATTCTTTTGCAAATACCGAAAAAGAGTTTGAAAAATGGTTTTACAATGAGTTTATAAATAAAACTGACGAAACTAATTTTATGTCAAATTGCTTTGATAAAATTACTGTGGGCAAAAATGGATACATAAAAAGTGACGAATTTGAAAATCCTGAATTTGAAGCTTATGCCTGGGCATTTGATAAAAAAGAAAATGTTTATAAAAATAACAAAGAGTTTATATTAAAGATTTTAGAGATAATTAGCTTAAAAAAATTAAATATAAATATATCAAATGGCTTCAGTCCAGTTTTGTTTGAATATGAGAAAAACAAATCATTTTATGATAATTGTGGCACGTACTTAAATGAAAAATATCCATATTTTGAAGTTTATATAACAAAAAAAGACAGTTTTTCGACACAATATTATTTAGGGTTTATTAGAACAAAAGAAGGATACAAATTAATTGAAATTAGCTAAAACAATAACAGCTAACAGTCCCCACGCTGGTGGCAGAGGACTAATGCCCCCCCGCTGGTGCGCAAATCCTTTCGCGTTCCTCTTTAATAAATAAAAAAAATACCATCTGAAAATTAGGATGAATACTAACTTTGTCAAAGGTTAAAAATAAAAGAATAACACAAATAAAACATTGAAAATTTGTATAATAGTTTTATTTTAATTTAATTTGTTAAGCTTAGTTTACAAAAAACGACCTCCCCAAATTTGTTTTTGTTTTCAAATATCATTCTAAAACCTACTAGAACAGGAAATCCGATGCCTGAAAAAAAGTAGGTAACTAAAAACAACTATGATTATGAAAAAAATTTACTTTATTATTTTAGTAGTAACCCAATTTGGTTATACAAAAGTTCAAGCGATTACTCCAAAAACAACATTTTCTACAATTTCATTAGTTTCAGATGGTACTAATCAATCCACACAATTATCGGGATGGATTTTAAATTTGGGAAATTATGACTATCCTATGACTACTACAGACGGAATCACTTATACAATTAGTAGTGTTTTTTTAACAGGTACTGCAAGTGCATCAGGAAACTCTTCTCCTTATTGGCTTAAATTCAGACAAGACAATTCTTGGACAACCAATTGGGGTAGTACTTCTTTTCCAACTGGAACAGGAGTATTAAACGGAAACAATATTAATGTAACTACACCCGGCACCTATAGTGTTAGTTTTAATTTACAAACAGGCGCTTATGTTTTTACACTCTCAGTGCCACCACCTGTAGTTTCTATTCTTGGGGCTTCTATAGGAACTGCTTGGACAACCGATGTAGATTTAGCAGTAACCGATGGTGCTAATTATTCTTTATTAGCATACAATTTACCTGCTGATCAATTAAAATTCCGTCAAGACCATGCTTGGACCACAAATTGGGGAGGTAACGCATTCCCAACAGGATTAGGTTCTTTAAATGGTGGTAACATTCAGGTAACTCCAGCAGGGTTATATGACATTTTTTTTAATAGATTAACGTATGTTTATTCATTTACTCCAACATTATCTGTTGAACAACAAAGCAAGTTACCATTAGGATTATATCCTAATCCTACTAAATCAATTCTAAATCTTCAAAATCCTACCAATATAACTATTGATAAAATAATGGTAACTGATTTAACGGGTAAAATTATTTTAGAACAAACCCAAAATACTAATCAAGTTAATGTCGAAAAACTTTCTACAGGGATATATATTCTTCAAGCGTTTTCGGGAGAAGAGAAATTTACTAGTAAGTTTTTAAAGGAGTAATCTTTAGATAAAATAAAAAAACCTCGCTTCAATAAAGGAGCGAGGTTTTTGTTTTTATACTTCCACCACAATTTGGTTTTTAATCAAATCTTCAAAAGTTTCTCTTTTGCTAATCAAGTGGCCTTTGCCGTCTTTCCATAATACTTCTGCGGGTTTAAAACGAGAGTTGTAATTGGATGCCATCGAGAAGCAATAGGCACCTGCGTTTCTAAAACACAATACATCGCCTTCTTTTATTTCGGCAATTCTTCGGTTGTTGGCAAACGTGTCGGTTTCGCAGATGTAACCCACCACGGTATAAAAACGCTCTTTTCCTTTTGGGTTAGAAATGTTTTCAATAGTATGTTGCGAACCATAAAACATTGGGCGAATCAAGTGGTTAAAACCAGAATCAATTCCGGCAAAAACGGTTGAGGTAGTTTGTTTCACCACGTTTACTTTAGCCAAGAAAAAACCAGCACCACTCACCAAGAATTTACCCGGTTCAAACGCTAAAGTTAAAGGACGACCATAGTCTTTCTCGAAAGCCAAGAAACGTTTGGTTAGTTTTTTTCCTAATTCTTCAATGTTGGTTTCGATGTCTCCTTTTTTGTAAGGCACTTTAAATCCTGAACCGAAATCAAGGAAGTCTAATTCCTTAAATTGTTTAGCGGCATCAAAAAGAATTTCGGCAGCATACAAGAATACTTCAATATCTAAAATATCAGAACCCGTGTGCATGTGAATTCCGTTAATGTGCATTCCGGTGTTTTCCACGATTCGTAAAACGTGTGGAATTTGGTAGATAGAAATCCCAAATTTACTATCAATATGACCCACAGAAATATTCTGATTACCACCAGCCATTAC
>CAIRMK010000364.1 GCA_903879645.1 uncultured Bacteroidota bacterium | reverse complement strand
TGGAAGTTCTTTTGAAAGTTTATACAATTTCTCAACTTGACCTTGTATTGCCTTCATTTGTTCATCTCTTGAATGGTAGTAAGTTGCAGATGATTTACTGCCACTTGCTATTGTTAAACCATCAATTAATGACTGTTTAATTGCTGGGAGTGTCTGCTGTGTTAATACCAAATTTTCCATAGTTTCAAATTTATTGGTTAAAATTATTTACAAATATAATATTAATTTTTAAATAAACAAATAAAAAATAAAAAAATGGGTGAGATAATATATTTCTATATTACATCCCCACCCATTTTCTTAAGAAAAACAAATACTTCTCAAATAAGAGAAGAAGTTTAGTTGTATTTTGGTAAGTTTGTCCCCCTTCTCATATGAGGGGGATTACATTTTTCAATCTACTGTATACACAACAAGTTCTTCTTTTTATTACTGCCGAAAAAAAGTCCTATCTTGCGATCTGGCTTAACTTAGACACAGTAACTATTTCTTTATTTTTGAAAAAACTCAGCACTTCTGCTGATAAAAACCATTTTTAACCATGCACGTTGCAACATGCTTCAAATGTTAGGTCTTAAACGGGTTGGGTTTAATTTTTATTGAAAATAATTAATCTTCACCCATTTCCGTTTTAAAACTTAGGGAACAATTTAAAAGTATTTCTTGAATTTGGTTTGAAACTTTCATAGAGTCTTGATCTAATTTTCTGTAAACACTTTAAGTTTTCCCTTTGCATTTTTAAAGAACGATACCCCGAAGTTTGTGTTGCCACAGGGACAACGGGGAATTACTTTTTATAAGTTTGAAGAATTTCGTTGGTTTTTGTTTGGTAAGTTTGCATTTGGCTTAAATTTATATTTACTGTAAAAACCACCAGTTCTTCATTTTGTAGCGAGAATGGGAGTTGAACCCAATATCTCTGTGGTTATGAGCCACGAATGATAAATCCGTTTCACTCTCTCGCAGTATAATGGGATTTTGTGAAATCCCATGAAAACTATAAGGAAAATGGATAATTTGTTTGTTATTTTTGTTTACAATGATGGGGTTTCGACACCCCGACCTTCTGCTTTGAATGCGGACGCTCTACACTGAGCTAATTATTTACTGTAATAACAAAGCCGTTTCCATTTCTTTGTGGGGAAGCGTGGATTTGCGCCACGAATCAACTGTTTGAACGACAATTTGCTGTACTTTTCTGTAAACACAATCAGTTCTCCAGTAAGGAGTAATACGATAGTATTTTTTGAATTTTTATTCGCATACTTCCCCGTTTTATTATCAATTATTTAAAGAACACTTATCCTAAGACGATGCAAACGTAATAAAGATATTTTTAATAAACAAGTATTTTCCAAAATATTTTTAAAAATTTTTTCATTGTCGTTCGGATTAATAAATACGTAATGTTTTTAAAAAAGTTATATTTTATGTAAAATTTTTATAAAAAAGAATAATTATTTAATTTATACACTGTATCTTTCTTTATTATTCTTTATTATATATGATAATTTTGTGGTCGTTTTTGGCTGTTCGTTCGTTTTTATATGAATATTCGAAAAAAAGTTGGTTCGTTCGTTTTTATTTTTTAAAACATTAGGAAGTAGTTTAAAAAGAAATTATCTTTGAAACATTAAAAATAAAAACAGTTCAAGATTTTTAATTAAAATACGTATTAATATAAAAACAGAAAGATATGAATGTAGAATTTTTTGAGAAGGTTAATAATCGTTCAGCTCATCGTTCAGCAGATTTAAATAAAATTTTAACATGGGCAACAAGTAATAGTACATTAAAACAAAACACCAGTAAATATAAAAAGTTTTTAAAAGATAATCCCAAAGCAACCAGAAAAGAAATCAGTCAGCAAAAATTAGAATTATTTCCAGCAATTACATTTGGAGGTACGTTTGGAGGTACTGGTAAGAGTGAAGACTTATTGGAAATGAGTGGACTAATTGTTCTTGATTTTGATCATGTAGAGTGTCTGGAAGAAGTCCGTCAGGAATTAGAAAATGATATTCAAACATATTTATTATTTATAAGTCCAAGCGGTGACGGCTTAAAGGTAATTGTTAAGCATAATCTAAAAGACCCTTTAAAATGGCAATATTTATATCAGGAACTTGAGGAATATTTTGTAAAT
>CAIRMK010000363.1 GCA_903879645.1 uncultured Bacteroidota bacterium | reverse complement strand
TTTTTTCATACAATCTTTTTTAAAAAGCTAATGTAATTGATTTTTATAAGTTTTTGAAATTATTTTAATGTTAATGCACTCAAAACCTCTTTTTTCATAAAAGGTCCTCCCGGATATTTAGCAGTATATCTAAATTGAGCCAAATTTTACCTCGTTCATCAATATGATAATGAAGCGTTTTTCCATTACTTTCTCTTGGAAATAATACTTTTTTGATCAGATAATTAACCGTTTCTAAATCTGCTTTGTCTCCAATCAGTATTTCAGGATAAAGGTGTCCTTCTGTATGAATTATGCGAGGAACGCCTCCAATTGATTGAATGCACGCAGCCATTAAAATGGAATGATCATCACAATCCCCCGCTAAATATTGTACCGATTCACTCGCACTCGCAAAATATTCATGCCCTTTGGGATCGCTAACATAATTCCAATTTCTATTAATTTGTTTGAAGACCGCAAAACATTGTATGGTTGTAGTATAATCACTATATCCTTTGATGTTTTTAAAATATTTATTGGTGCACATTACCGCAAAATCACGCACTTTCGGATTTTCATAATCGATAGCATTTATGATTTCACCTTTACTGGGAAAGGGTAATAGTTTATCTACAATAATATCTTGTGGATAGGGATTATCAGACATCGTATATAACATTGATTGATAATCTTCAAAAACATTCTTAAAACCATAGTTGCCAAAAACAGTGCCGTACAAAAGTGCAATTAAGTAGAGAAAAATGCTAATTAAGGTGATCCTTCTCATGGCTCTAAGCACCAATTGAATGAAAACAATTATGAAAAGAAAAACCATAATTCTATCCAAATGAAAGTACCAATTAAATTGAACTAAGTTTTGGTGAATAATAATAAATATAGGAACGGCGATTAGAATGTTAAGAATAAAAATAACTATCATGTCCCACGGTTTTTTAACAGTGAGTTTGTTTTTTAGATACAAATAATAAATTTTTGTTTTCTCTATCATTCTACAAAATGTAAAAGACTATAACGCTTTTACAATAGTAACAAAAGTACCTTTTTTATCAATAATTTTTAGGTCAAATAATTGATTTTGAATTTTGTTTAACATTTCTTCTGACAATGGTTTTTGCGACCATTCTGTTAAACGCAACCACTCTTGAATATCCTCAATTTGTTGATGGTATTTAGTGGCTAAAGTTCTGTCAATACTTGGAATTTCTTTAAACTCTTGAGTTTTGATATTTATTATTTCAAGGATTTGCCCGATAGCGTTTGGATGTTTTTTCAACACTTCATCTCGCACCGCTATAACAAAACAAGGCCATGGAGTAGGACAGTCGCCAACTCTTCTAAAAATACCTTTGTCTACTAGCGGTTTGGTCATAAAACGTTCCCACATAAAATAAGCTGCTGTACCATTAGTTAACGCTTCAACAGCACCATCTATGGTATTGACTATTTCAAATTGTAGTTTTTCGGTAGCCCAACCTTGATTATCTGCATTGACATAAGCCATTAATTGGGAACCAGAACCATAACGAGAAATAGCAACTTTGGTATTTTCTAAATCAGCAATGGTATTATATTTAGATTGTGCCCCTACATGAATTCCCCATATCAATGGACTATCAACATATACTTGAACAATTTTACTCGGATTTCCAGCAGTAATATCTTTTACAATTCCTTCCGATAAAATCACAGCTATATCTGTGTCACCATCACGCAGCATCTGACACATTTTTCCTGTTCCTTCAGGAATATCGGTCCACTGCAAATCTATTCCAACAGCTTCAAATTCGCCATTTTCTATGCACAAATGCCACGGTAAGTTGAAATGTTCTGGAACTCCTGCTATTTTGATATGCTTCATTTTTTGAGTATTAAGATTGGCGATTAAGGATTAAGATTTTACTTCGTACTTCTTCCTTCGTATTTTGTACTTTCTAATTGCCACCACTTCCAAATTACACCCTCTTCATCCGGATAATCTTCTACAAAATCAAAACCAACTTTTTGTAAAACATGATTACTTTTTGGACTAAATCATTAAACTTTAAAGAGACTTATACCGAATAAAATAGAGAAGAAACGTAATTTAAGGAAAACAGTATCAATTAATCTTAAGGT
>CAIRMK010000362.1 GCA_903879645.1 uncultured Bacteroidota bacterium | reverse complement strand
GCAATCCACCAATTGTTTAATTCTTCTGCACGCAATGCATCAAGAGGTTTAAATAAAAAATCAACAAAAAGCGTTTGTATTCCTTCGAAAAATGCTGTCATTTTTAAACAAGTGTTATATTTACATCCACAAAAGTATAAAATATCCTTATGATAACAAGCATTTTTAAAAAATCTACACCAATTAATTATTCTTTGTTAGGAATATTGATGGTCTTGGTCTTTTTTTTGTACCAATTTCATACCACAATAGGAGCTACTACTTCGGCAGGAATGATGCAGAAAGTTGTATTATTAGGGGTTTTATTTGCTTCGCTATTCTTTTCTAATTTTATTGTGAAAAAAAATGGTTTGACTAAAGATAGTTCTTATACTATTTTATTTTACTTTCTTTTTTTACTCTTTTTCCCTAAGATTTTTAATAACGTTAATTTGCTCTTGGCTAATTTTTTCATTTTGTTATCCATGAGAAGATTGATTTCGTTACAAACCTTGAAAGCGCCAAAGGAAAAGATATTTGATGCGGCACTTTGGATATTTGTAGCGAGTCTATTTCATTTTTGGTGCATCCTTTTTATTATCGTGGTTTATGTTTCTATTATATTTCATGTGTCTCGAGATTATAGAAATTGGTTGATTCCTTTTATCGCCTTTTTTGTTACAGCAACAATTTTTATTTTATATGCTTTAGCGATAGACAAAACAGCTATAAACAACTATTTACAATCAGAAACCATAAATTTTCAACTGGATTATTTTAGTAATAAATATCAAAATATAGCCTTTTCAATGTATACTGTTTTTGTCCTATTTTTTATTTTTCCATTTGTTTTTACGCTTACAAGTAAACCATTAAATCTTCAGGCATCGTATAAAAAACTAGTTTTTACCACTTTAATAGGGATAGTAATTTTCTTGATTTCTACCAATAAGAGTAATGAGGTTTTGGTGTTTACTTTTTTACCAATGGCCATTATGGCAACCAATACTGTAGAGTATTTGCAGAATAAATTACAGCAAGAAATCATTTTATTTATTGCTATTGCCTGTGGATTTTTCTGTTTCTTTTCGCAATTATAATTTACTTCCGTAAGCTAAATCACCTGCATCGCCTAGCCCTGGAATGATATAGTTTTTCTCGTTTAGTTTTTCGTCAAGGGCAGCCACCCACAAGTGACAATTGTTGGGAAGATTTTCTTGTAAATAGGCAATCCCTTCCGGAGCTGCAATTACAACAGCCAAATGAATTTCTTTAGGCTTTTGTTCCAAGTGTAGTTTATTCAATACCGCCACCATAGATTGCCCTGTGGCTAACATTGGGTCGATTAGAATTAAGTTTTTATTTTCAAAAGATGGTGCGGCTTGGTATTCTACTAAAATCTCAAAATAATCATCGTTGTTTGGATGATGACGATAGGCCGATACAAATCCGTTTTCGGCATTATCAAAGACATTCATAAAACCTTGGTGTAATGCTAATCCTGCGCGAAGAATAGAACAAAGAACGACATTATCTGCAATGGTTGTGGTGTGTTTTATACCTAGAGGCGTTTGCACATCAATGGCTTTATACTCTAATGTTTTGCTCAATTCATACGCCATGATTTCACCAATACGTTCCATGTTTTTCCTGAAGCGCATGCTGTCTTTTTGAATGGTGACATCACGGATTTGAGCCAAAAAATGATTAAGGATACTGTTGTTTTCAGAAATATAATGAATTTGCATAAAACGAATATTTTGTATGTTTATGTAAAAGTATAAAAACTATCTTTGCACTCGAGACCTTTGGGTCGATTTGTATGAAATAAAATAAAATTTATCATTATGTTTTCAAAATTTGCCTATTCTATATTTGAACAAAGTATCAAGGATTATCATGTTTATGATAATGTAGATCAACCTATTAATAATCCCTATCCAAAAGATAAAATTGAACATTTATTGTATTTTAAAAATTGGATTGATACCGTTCAATGGCACTTTGAAGATATTATTCGCGATCCACAAATTGATCCCGTAGCTGCTTTGACCTTAAAAAGAAGAATTGACGCTTCGAATCAAGAGCGTACGGATATGGTTGAATATATCGACAGTTATTTCCTAAAGCAATATGCTCATGTTGCTGTAAAGTCAACGGCAAAAATTAACTCCGAAAGTCCCGCTTGGACTATTGATAGATTGTCTATTTTGGCATTGAAAATATATCATATGTCGGAAGAAGTAAATCGTGCAGAAGCTTCTCAAGAACATCGAGATAAATGTCAAGAAAAATTAAATGTACTTTTAGAACAAAGAACGGACTTGTCAACGGCAATCGATGATTTATTGACGGATATTGAAAATGGAGATAAATTCATGAAAGTGTACAAACAAATGAAAATGTACAATGATGATGATTTGAACCCTGTTTTGTATCAAAACAAGAAATAATTCTACAATAATTTGCTTCATAAAGGTAAACATATAGCCGTCATTCGACTATCTGCCATGGGTGATGTTGCCATGACCGTACCTGTTATTTTAGCTTTGGTAAAACAATATCCAACAGTCGAAGTAACCGTGGTTTCAAGGCCTTTTTACAAACCCTTTTTTAAAACCATCCCCAATGTAACTTTCATGTCTGCGCATACTCGTCACAGACATAAAGGGCTTATTGGTATTTATAGATTGTATAAGGATTTAAAAAATAATCACGTTGAGGTAATTGCTGATTTACACAATGTTATTCGTTCAAAAATAGTTCGTTTTTTGTTTTCTTTATCGGGAAAAAGAAGTGCTTATACTGATAAAGGAAGAGAAGAAAAGAAAGCATTAACTAGTTTAGATCATAAAGAGTTTAGACCCTTAAAGTCAATGGTTGAAAGGCATGTAGAAACTTTTAAAAAGTTAGGATATCACTTAGATATGAGTACTCCAGTTTTTTTAGAACGATTGGAAGTCTCGGAAAAAGTAAAAGAAATTATAGGCGATAAAAATGGCAAATGGATTGGAATAGCCCCCTTTGCCCATTATGGAAGTAAAACCTATCCTTCAGATTTAATGCAGCAAGTTATCACGGCATTAGCTAAAGATAAATCGATTAAGATTGCTCTTTTTGGAGGAGGCAAACACGAAAAGGATTTGTTGGATAAAATGGCAGCGGGTCTTGAAAATGTATATAACTTTACTAAAGTCATATCTTTCGAAGAAGAACTTCAACTTATATCCAATTTGGATGTAATGCTTTCCATGGATAGTGGCAATGGACATCTTGCTGCAATGTATGGTGTAAAAACCATTACACTTTGGGGTGCTACGCATCCGTATGCTGGGTTTATGCCTTATAATCTACCTATAGAAAATTGTTTGGTTGCGGATAGAAAACAATATCCTTTATTGCCCACTTCTATCTATGGCGATAAAAAAGTATCGGGTTATGAAGATGCTATGCGAACGATTTCTGTAGAGAAAGTAGTGTTCAGTATTCAGTCGCAGTTAGCAGTGTCTGAAAACTGCGACTGAAAACTGTCAACTAATTATACATCATCAAAATCTACAAAGATTTCACTTGATGTTGGATGTGCTTGACAGGTTAATATTAAACCATCTGCTACTTCTTTGTCTGTTAGAATGGAGTTCTTTTTCATTTCGGCAGTTCCTTTAGAGATTCTAGCCAAACAACTGCTACAGATTCCACCTTGGCAAGAATAAGGAGCATCGATGCCTTGTTTTAAAGCTGCTTCTAATAAAGTTTGCTTCTGACTCATTTCAAAAGTTGTTTCTTCGTCGTCTACTAAAATGGTAATTTTAGTATGACCTTCGTGAGAACTAGCTTCGGTATTTTCAGTTGATGAAGTGGTAAACAACTCAAATTTGATATTTTTATCGGCAACGTTGTGCTCTTTTAAAACGGTTGTTGCCAGATTAATCATTTCTTCTGGACCACATAAGTAGAACTTATCGAATTCTTTTTCTTTGTGTTTATTATTTAGCACAAAATTGATGTTGGATTTGTCTATTCTTCCGAACAACTCATTTTCTACTTTGGATTGGCTGTAGACATAATGCACAAAGAAACGGCCTACATATTTTAATTGTAATTCATGTAATTGACCATGAAAGATAGTGTCTTCTGGAGTTTTGTTTCCGTAAACTAATACGAATGAACTATTAGGTTCATTTTCTAAAACCGATTGAAGAATTGCCATTACAGGAGTTATTCCGCTTCCTGCTACGAAAGCTGCATAGTTTTTTTGTCTGTCGGCACTTGGTTCGAATGTGAATTTACCTTCTGGTTGTCCTACTTCTAGGATATCACCTGCTTTTAAATTGTCGTTAGCAAACTTGGAAAAGTTTCCGTTTTTAACGGCTTTAATGGCGATACGCAATTCGTTACTATTTGGTGAAGAACAGATGGAATAGGCACGACGAATTTCTTTTCCGTCAAGTGTTAGTTTTAGATTTATGTATTGCCCTGCAGTGAATTTGTAGGTCGCTTGTAATTCGGTTGGAATGTTGAAAAGAACAGAAACAGCACTAGGTGTTTCTCGTTTTACTTCTTTGATGGCTAGTTTATAAAAAGATGACATTTTGTTTTTGTTTTTGCAAAGATAGTAAAGATAATTATTCTGTTTTAGTGTTTTTGAGTCTTTGGAGCTCTTTGTGGTTTATGTATTTGCTATGAATTATATATAACGTTTCTATTAGTTTACATTTTATAATGTATAAATATACTACGGTATAAATACGCTATAAACACGCTATAT
>CAIRMK010000361.1 GCA_903879645.1 uncultured Bacteroidota bacterium | reverse complement strand
TCTGTCATTCCGGCAATTATCACTCAGATTCTCGCGGGTTATAAAAAAATTAAGCTTGGTTCTTTGGATCCTACCAGGGATTTAACCTATGTTGAGGATACTGTTAAGGGATATTAAAACGACAAATTTCGCTAATATCTTTTCGATTTGGAGCCAATAGTTCTGACATTGGTCGTTGATGACTTATTAGAAATATTAAGAATGTTTTTCTTAAATTATCTGTTAAACCTTCATTTTCGAGAAGAAATTTCACATCAAATAAATCTCTTGGATGCTGTCTGTCTAAAGCTGCGCATAATTTACCCGCATATAAATCTGGAAGTGATGCTACTTGCATTTCAACATATCCAAATTCTTTTTCCACTTCTTCAACAACTTCCATTCTTATTTCTGGAAAAACAGTTCCTCTGATAACTGGCGATAATTCTACTTTGATGCGAATTTCATCTTGACTTACAATTAATCGTAATGCATCGCTTTGGTCGTGTGTATTTTGTACTTTAGTACCTGGTATTTTTTGTTGTATCAATTTACTTATTCTCGATAAAGCTTCTTTAATATTTAGCAATGCTGTTTCTCGATCATCCATCGGGATGTATAGCAAATCGATGTCAACCGAAAGTCGAGGCAATGCTCTGTAAAACAAATTGATTGCAGTTCCTCCTTTTAATGCAAAACATTTTTCGGTATCTACCAATGGTAAAACACGAACTAAAAGTTGTACTTGTCTACGGTATATATTGTTTGCGTCTAAAGCCATTCTGGAACTGTTATTTTATATTTAGTATCTAATTTTCCGCCTTTTATGAGCATTCTGTTTCCAGAACCCAATGTTATGCTTTCTCGATTTATTTTACCCAACCAAACATAATTCTGTCGGTCTGCAAACCAAAAGAAAAGCCGTTTTACTTTTACATTTTGACAGCATTCCAGTGTTTTTTGTAAATTTCTTGGTGACAATGTTGTTAGTCCTTGCATTAATTGGTCGGCGTGTTCAAAAGTTATTTTTTGTGGTACGTCTAACAATACTTCAAGATAGGCTCTTTCTGGTGTAGATAGTATTAATTTTCTATTGTCATTATCCCAATCCCTTTCTGATGTAAAAGGGTGAAATTGTTTGTTTTCTTCTGAATTTTCAACAAATAAACTATTTGTAGTATGTCTTACAAATTTCATATTCAAATCTAAATTTGTAACCCATTCTGGCACTACATCATTTCCGAATAAATGCACTATTTTATTTTCTGAAAGTGATAAGTAATGTGATAATCCTTGCATTTCAAGTGCTGTTAAACCGCCTACAACAAAATCTAATTTCAATACTGATTGCAACGAGAAGACCACGGATTGCCAAGTTATTTTGCTCACATTTCTAACATAAACCCCTTTGCTTATAGATTCTAGTTGATTGCTTTTTACCAAATTATCTATTGCGTGACGGCTAAAATTATTTTCCATAAGCCATTTATGAGTGGTTATTAAGCCCTCTGGCATTATTTCGTATAACTCTTTTCTTCGTATTACATTTATAGCCATAATTTAAAAGTTTAGCTTATTGCGGTGTTAATCGCCGTAATACAAAGATAATGTAAATTATTTAATTTATGCTAATTAAATATTACGGCGATAATCGCCGTTAATTAAAGAAAAAGTAAATTGTTGCCCTATATATATAACTTTGGCAAAAAGCATTGTGTTTTGCCAAAGTTATATTATGCATTGTGATATACATGATGTAACTGAGCTTGGGGAAAAAAAATTGCTCACGGCGTATTTATTTGTTTTTTAATGGAGTTCGCCGTTGCCGTGGGCAGGTCTGGCGCAAGTTGCGAAGCGTACGTGTTTTTTCTAAAAACTGTGCCAGTAATTTTTTTTGGAGCGTTGGCAAAGGAGTGACAATTTGAAAGGGTAGCTTCTCAATAATCAGTTACTTTTTTTAGTATCTGTAATAATTATTGTTTGGTTTTGTAGGAGATAAGATTTCTTCTTTGTCTTTCACTGTTAGCAAATCATCATTTTTGTTTACTAATGGATCAAACCAATCTGCTTTATCATTTGCCCATTTAATCCAGTTTGATAATTCTTCAGAAAGTGTGTTTTCTTTTATTGCTTTATTCTCTA
>CAIRMK010000360.1 GCA_903879645.1 uncultured Bacteroidota bacterium | reverse complement strand
TGCGCTCAACGTTATTGTTAGTTTTAAAGGGTTTGAAGACCACTTTTTTTTTAGAAAGTACCAATTTCATATTGGGAGTATTCGTTCTGGGGAACAAGCTCGAATGATTATATCGGGTTTTCTTCATGTAGATATTCCGCATTTGGCGTTTAATATGTTAACGCTTTATTTTTTTGCTCCCATTGTTTATGGTTATTTAGGAAGCTATTCTTTTGTCTTGATCTATTTTGCGAGTCTTATATTTGGTAGTTTATTGACCTTATATTTTCATAAAGACGATTATAGTTATGGTGCCGTTGGTGCCTCAGGGGCTGTAACAGGAATTGTGTATTCGGCTATTTTATTAGAGCCTAGATTGCAGATTTATGGGTTTATTCCGGGTTATGTATTCGGCATCATTTATTTGCTCTATTCTATTTATGGTATGAAAGCCAAACGAGATACTATTGGGCATACGGCACATATTGGTGGTGCAATTGGAGGGTATATTTTCACTTTGATGAAAGACCAAACCTTGTTTGTTGACAATACGTTTATCGTTATCGTTTTGGCGGTTCCTATTTTAATTATGGCGGTGATGGCCAAACAAGGGAAGTTATAGCACAAAGGTCCTATTTTTAAATTTTGAGGTAAGGAACCTGAAATTTGAATCTAAGATGTATCGTTTTCACCCTCATTGATTTAATTACTATCCAAGAAGCAAAAAAAAAACTCGCTTAAATTAAGTAAATTAAGCGAGGTTTATTAAATTAATTGGTATCAATTATTATAAATTTTATCATATAATTTTTGATATTTTTCTTTTACAATTTTGCGTTTTAGTTTTAAAGTAGGGGTAAGTTCGCCTCCATCAATACTCCAGACGGTTGGGGTCAATTCGAATCGTTTTATTTTCTCCCAATTGCCAAACTTTTCGTTGTATAGATTTACTTCGTCTTGTATTTTTTGGATCACCCTTTCATTACAAATGATTTCTTCGTTTAAGTCGCCAATATCAAAACCTTCTTTGGCAGCCCAACTTTTGATATAATCAAAATTAGGTTGGATGAAAGCTGCTGGCATTTTTTCACCATCTCCAATCACCATAATTTGTTCAATGAACAAGGATTGTTTCATGGTATTTTCAATCAATTGTGGGGCAATATATTTTCCGCCAGAGGTTTTGAACATTTCTTTTTTACGGTCGGTAATTTTTATAAATCCTTGCTTGTCAATTTCTCCAATATCACCGGTATGGAAATAGCCATCATAAATGACTTCATTGGTTAATTTCTCATCTTTATAATAGCCCATCATTACATTAGGGCCTTTGCAAAGAATTTCGCCATCACTTGCAATTTTGACTTCTAAGTTTTGAATGGGTTTTCCAACAGTACCAATTTTAAAACCATAATTTCTAGTATCATTCACCGTAATGACTGGTGACGTTTCTGTCAATCCGTAGCCTTCCATGACTGGCATTCCTGCTGCTGCAAATATTCTTGACAGGCGTTGTTGTAGCGCGGCACTACCTGAAACCATTACGGTAAGATTACCACCTAAACCTTCTTGCCATTTACTAAAAATAAGTTTTCTTGCCAGTTTTAATTGCATTTCATACCACCAACCGTTGGCTACATAAGGTTCGTATTTTAAGCCTAAATCAACGGCCCAAAAGAATAATTTTCTTTTGATTCCGGTGAGTTCTGATCCTTTTTCAATTATTTTGTCATATACTTTTTCTAAAAGTCGTGGTACTACTGAGAACACGGTTGGATTTACCTCTTTGATATTATCGGAAAGTTTATCAATGCTTTCGGCAAAATAGATAGAAACCGAATAATATTGATAGATATAAAGAATAACGCGTTCAAAAATATGGCAGATAGGTAAGAAACTCAGGGCACGACTGGTTCCTTCTTCAAAGGGAATTCTGGGTGAACTATCTAATACATTGGAGACAATATTACGGTGAGAAAGCATAACCCCTTTTGGTTTTCCAGTAGTTCCTGAAGTGTAGATGATCGTTGCTAATTCTTCGGGACTCACCGCTTCTTTTCGAGCTTCAACAATATTTTGATTGGAGGTGTCCACACCTAAAGTTAGAAGTTCTTTCCAGTTTTTACAGTCGTCTATTTCATTGAAGGAATAGACTTCTTTAAGAAAGGTAAGTTTGACTTTTACTAAATTCAATTTTCGCAATACTTCTGTATCCGACACAAAGCAATACTTGGCTTCGCAATGGTTTAGGATGTATTCATAATCATCTTCTGAAATGGTAGGATAGATGGGCACCGTTTGTGCACCAACTTGTAACGCTCCAATATCCATAACGTTCCATTCGGTTCTATTATTGGAAGATATAATGGCAATTTTATCGTTTTTTTCAACACCAAGACGCAGTAAGGCTCTTGAAATAGCATTGGCTTTGTCTATATATTCTTGGGTTGAGGTTTTAATCCATTCTCCATTGTATTTGGTAACAAGACAATCCGATAAATTATTTTTCTCTAATTGATAGTAGGGGAAATCGAAAAGACGGGAAATAT
>CAIRMK010000359.1 GCA_903879645.1 uncultured Bacteroidota bacterium | reverse complement strand
TCGCTAGTGTTAGTGACACCATTTGCAAGTTCTGTATGTCTTATTTGTCCGCCTAAATATCCGGTTCGTGCTACTAACCCGAAGCTTATTATTGAAATTAGCAAAATCACAAAAGCTGTTGTTCTTGTTAATTGCATTTTTTGCAAGCTTATAAATAAACCTAAAACAGAAGCAAGTCCCAAAAAGCTTAAAAGTTTTTTAATGTGGTGGTACTCTTAAAAAAAGTTCCTTTTGAAATAATAGAAATCATGAAATATTTGTGACATAAAATTATCAATTGATTAAAAAAATTCCAAAAAATAGCTTTAATTTGTACAAACAACAACTAAACTATGGAATTCAATCCCGATACACTCGAAGCGTCGGCTATTTATAAATTGCTTACTGGTTCCGTTATTCCTAGACCTATCGGCTGGATTTCAACTATTGACGAGAACGGAATTAACAACCTTGCTCCTTTTTCTTATTTCAACATGATTGGCGATGATCCGCCACATGTTATGTTTTCTACCAGAAGAGACAACAATACCAACAAAGACACCTTAAATAATGTATTGACCAACAAACAATTTGTGGTTAATATGGTTACTGAAGACCTTGCAGAACAAATGAATGCCACAGCTCAAGTGGTTCCTGCAGAAGTAGATGAATTTGAATTAGTCGGGCTTACTTCCATTGCTTCTATCAAAATAAAACCCAATCGAGTTAAGGAAAGTCCCATCACTTTTGAATGTGAAATGGTACATCATTATTTTCTAGAAGATCATAAACAAGGCGGTGCTTGCATTGTTATTGGCAGAATCGTCATGATGCATATTGATGAAAGTGTCTTGCTAGACAATTATAAAATCAATATGGAAACCTACAAACCCATAGCACGATTAGCAGGTTCTAATTATAGTAAAATAGGAGAAGTATTCTCAATCAAAAGAAGTTAAAAATTATCAATTATCAATTGTTAATTATCAATTATAAAATATGAAAATAGCAGTTATAGGTGGCGGTCCGGGTGGACTATACTTTTCAATCCTTGTTAAAAAAGCAATGCCTCATTGCCAAATAGATGTTTACGAACGCAACAAACCCGATGATAGTTTTGGATTTGGAGTAGTTTTCTCAGATGAAACCTTGGGTGAATTTCTAAAAAGAGATATGCAATCGTATGAGCTAATACGCTCTAAGTTTGCTTATTGGGATGATATTATTGTGGCTCGTGATGGCGAACAAGTGAGCATTGCCGGAAATGGTTTTTGTGGCTGTTCTCGCAAAACATTGTTACAACTCTTACAACAACGCTGTCGCGAAGAAGGTGTTAACTTGCATTTTGAACAAAATATTGACGATTTAAGTAAGTATAACGACGCTGACATCATCTTGGCTTCCGATGGTATTGGAAGTGGAATTAGAACTGCTAACGAAGAAGCTTTTGGAACTAAAATAGTTTTAAAGAAAAACCGTTTTGTATGGTTGGGCTCAACCAAGCCACTAGATGCTTTTACCTATTTCTTCAGAACTACGCCTCACGGAACTATTGTGGCTCATACGTATCAATATGAAGAAGGCATGAGTACTTGGATTTTTGAATGTAGTAATGAAACTTGGGAAAACTTACAATTTGAAGTTACTAATGAAGAAGACACTATTGCTAAAATCAGTGAATTATTCAAAGAAGAATTAGACGGACATCCTTTGATTTCAAACAAATCGCATTGGAGACAGTTTCCACATGTTACTAATGAAAATTGGTACCACAACAACATTGTACTTTTGGGTGATGCCAAAGCTACAGCCCACTACTCTATTGGTTCGGGAACAAAGTTGGCAATGGATTGTGCTATTGGTTTAGCCGATGCCGTGATTGCTAATCCCAACGATGTGCCAGCGGCTTTTAAACAATATGACAAAACCAGAAGAAATCCGGTGGAGATGATTCAATATGCCGCATTAGTGTCGTTAGATTGGTTTGAAAACATGGATAGAAACATACAACATCCCTTCTATCAGTTTGCTTTTGGTTGCATGACTCGTTCTAAAAAAGTAACGTTTGAAAACTTACGATTGCGTGACGCTTCCTTTACTGATAAGGTTTTGTCGGAATTCAATACGTTGGCTTCGAGTGCCTCAGCCACCGCTGTAAATGGAAAACCGTTGCCTGAGGCTCTCGAAGGCAACATTATTGGCACTGCTGCTGCTTTTTCAAAATTCAAATTGCGAGATTTAGAATTACAAAATCGAATAGTCATGGCTCCTATGGGGCAATATTCGGCGGAAAATGGTGTAGTAAACGATTGGCATTTTCAACATTATACATCAAGAGCTATTGGTGGTTTAGGATTAATCATAACCGAGCTTACTGCTATTTCTGAAACAGCACGTATCACTTTAGGTTGTACTGGTATTTATTCTAAAGAACAAGTAGTTACATGGAAACGAATTAATGATTTTATTCATAAGAATACGCAAACAAAGATTGGAATTCAATTAGGTCATTCTGGAAGAAAAGGCGCTACCAAAAAACCTTGGGAAACTGCTTTTAATGGCACTTCTTGGGAATTACTTTCGGCTTCGGCTATTCCATTTAATGAACACTCGGCAACGCCAAAAGCAATGACTGTAGCGGATATGGATTTGATTGTTTCACAATTCGTTCAAGCCACTAAAAATGCTAACGAAGCAGGATTTGATTTAATCGAATTGCAAGCCCATCACGGCTTTTTATTAGCTTCTTTCCTATCGCCATTAAGCAATACAAGAACCGATGAATTTGGCGGAAGCATTGAAAATCGATTGAAATTTCCATTACGAGTTTTCAACGAAATGAGAGCGGTATTTCCAAAAGAAAAACCAATGTCTGTGCGAATATCAGCAACTGATTGGGCAGAAAACGGAATCTCGGAAGAAGACGTTATTACAATGGCAACTGCATTCAAAAACGCCGGCGCTGATATCATTAATGTTTCTACCGGAAATACGGTAGCCCATCAAAAACCAATAACGGGTAGAATGTGGCAAACTCCTTTTGCGGATGCAGTGCGAAATACGGTTCATGTACCAACCATAACAACTGGTTACATTCAAGATATCGATCAAATCAACACTATCATTTTAAACGGAAGAGCTGATTTAGTAGCACTAGGAAGACCTTTGTTATTAGACGCTAATTTTGTGAGAAACGCCCAAGCCTACGAACAATTTGAAGCCACTGATGTTCCAAATCAATACAAAGCAGGAATATCGCATTTATATCCTTTGAAAGCTACAGAAAGAAAGCAATTGGAAGGTATGAAAAAGGCATTGAAACCGAAGAGCAACAAGAAATAATTACGAATTATGAATTACGAATTATGAAACATTACGAAGATAATTTTGCACACAATAGCTTGCCAAGTCTAGAGTTGCAACCTGAATACTATTTTACTGACTTACCTCAATTTCAACACACTGAAATGTTGAATTGTGTTGAGAAGCTATTAGATAACCACATCAAGGAAGGTCGTGGCGATAACGTATGTATTCGCACCTTTGAAACTGCATGGACGTATCAAAATTTATATGAGAAAGCCAATCAAATTGCGCATGTTTTAATAGATGATTTAGGATTAAAATCAGGTAATCGCGTATTGATTCGTTCTGCCAATAATCCCATGATGGTGGCGTGTTGGTATGCTGTTTTAAAAGCAGGTGGCATTGTAGTAGCTACAATGCCATTACTTCGCTCTAAAGAGCTTAGTACCATGATTGATTGCGCTGAAATATCACATGTGTTCTGTGACAAAGAGTTAGAAGAAGAAATGCATTTAGTGAAATCTCCTTTCTTAAAGCGAACTTGCTTTTATGGCAATTCACAATTAGAAGAATTAATGCAATCTAAGCCTACTACCTTTACGAATTATCACAGTAAATCAGATAGTTTAGCGTTGATTGGTTTCACTTCAGGAACTACTGGATTGCCTAAGATGACCTCACATTACCACAAAGATATTTTAAACATTTGCGAATGTTTTCCTCCCTATTCATTGCAACCTACAGTAAATGATGTTTTTACTGGAAGTCCGCCATTAGGATTTACTTTTGGTTTGGGTGGATTAGTTTTGTTTCCAATGTATTTTGGAGCTTCTACCTTCTTAATCGAAAAACCAAGTCCCGATTTATTATTAAAAGCGATTCAGGAATTTAAGATTACGATTTGTTTTACGGCACCAACAGCATGGCGTATCATTACAACCAAAGTAAAAGAATATGATATTTCTAGCTTACGCAAATGTGTCTCTGCTGGAGAAACGCTACCATTAAAGGTTTGGCAAGATTGGTATGAGGCTACTGGATTAAAAATCATCGATGGAATTGGTTCTACTGAAATACTGCATATTTTCATCTCCTCTAACGAAGAAAACATGAAACCTGGAGCGACTGGAGTTCCTGTTACAGGATATGAAGCAAAAATTGTAGATTTAGACGGAAAAGAATTACCAATCAATGAACCCGGAAGATTGGCCGTGCGAGGAATAACAGGTTGTAAATACTTAAACCGAGAAGACAAGCAAAGAGAATATGTAGAAAATGGTTGGAACATCACTGGAGATATTTTCCGTAAAGATGAAGATGGGTATTTGTGGTTTGTAGCACGTGGAGACGATATGATTATTTCTTCTGGGTATAACATTGGTGCGATTGAAGTAGAAAGCGTACTTTTAACCCACGAAGACATAGTAGAATGTGCCGTAGTTGGTGTTCCCGATGAAGAAAGAGGAATGTTAGTTTGTGCTCATATTGTATTGAAAGAACAATATAAAGCAACCGACGCAATGAAGAATCGTATTCAGCATTGGTTCAAAGAAGTAGCAGCACCTTATAAATACCCAAGAGTCATTCATTTTACCGATGCATTACCCAAAACAGAAACAGGAAAAATACAACGATTTAAGTTAAAACAATGAGAAAAGCCTTTTTAGTATTTAGCATCACTATTATATCCCTAACAGCTATTTTATGCTATGTGAATTGGAAATTTAGTTTTCTGCTATTCATCTTTATCCCTTTAATTTTAATGGGATTTTATGATATGTACCAATCAAAACACACCATCAGAAGAAACTTTCCTTTGTTGGGTAGAATGCGATATCTATTAGAAGCTATAGGTCCAGAAATGCGTCAATATTTTATAGAAACAGACACGGACGGAAAACCATTCAATCGCTTGCAAAGAAGTTTAGTGTATGAACGAAGCAAAAAAGCCATCGACTCACAACCTTTTGGAACACAATTAAACGTTTATGATGAAGGCTATGAATGGATTAATCATAGTATTAGAGCCGTTTCATTCTCACAAATAAACGAAAACCCAAGAGTTACTATTGGTTCATCACAATGTGAGAAACCTTATGAAGCCAGTCTTTTTAATATTAGTGCTATGAGTTATGGTGCCTTGAGTAAAAATGCGATTCTTGCTTTAAACAGTGGCGCTAAGCAAGGCGGATTTTATCATAATACTGGAGAAGGTGGATTGTCTCCTTATCATTTACAAAACGGTGGTGATGTAGTATGGAATATTGGTACAGGCTATTTTAGTTGTCGAACTGACGATGGAAAATTCTCTTATGATGAATATGCCAAAAGAGCTAGTTTGGACAATGTAAAAATGATTGAAATCAAATTCTCTCAAGGTGCTAAACCTGGACATGGAGGAATATTACCCAAAGAAAAAGTAACCAATGAAATTGCAGCCATTCGTTTGGTTCCGAAAGGAAATGATATCGTCTCACCTCCTACTCATTCGTCTTTTACAACGCCTTTAGAATTAATGGATTTTGTAAAATTATTGCGAAAAGGCTCGGGTGGAAAACCAGTTGGAATGAAAATCTGCATCGGAAACAAATCGGAGTTTTTGTCCATTTGTAAAGCTATGGTTGAAACGAATACCTATTTGGATTTCATCACTGTTGATGGTGGCGAAGGTGGCACTGGTGCAGCACCTCCTGAATATTCAGACCATGTGGGAATGCCATTACGTGAAGCATTGGCTTTTGTATATGATGCTTTAAATGGTTTTGGAATCAAAGACCAAATTAAAATAATTGCTAGCGGAAAAGTAATCTCTGGATTTGACATAATTAGAAACCTTTCTATCGGAGCTGATTTATGCAATTCGGCACGAGGTATGATGTTTGCTTTAGGCTGCATTCAAGCTTTAGAGTGTCATGCCAATACTTGTCCGACTGGTGTAGCTACTCAAGATGAAAAATTAATGAAAGGTTTGGTTCCCGAAGAGAAAAGTGTTCGTGTGGCACGTTTCCAAAAAGAAACGGTTAAAAGTGCGATGGACTTAATTGCCTCTGCCGGACTGCATCATCCCGACGATGTTTCACGTGATGTAGTGAGTATGCGAGTGACTAGAAATAAAACCGAAACCTTTGCACAATTATTTCCAGAATTAGAAGCCGGTTGTTTAGTAAATGAAACTACGGTTCCCAAAGATTTTTTATACTTTTGGAAGAAAGCTAGTGTAGAGAAATTTTAATCAATTTCAAATATCAATTTCAAAAATCAACAATCGTTAATCTATATGAACCAACCCTTTATAAAACAAGAAAAAATACGTTTTCAGCATGTCGATTATGCTGGAATAGTATTTTACCCAAGATTTCTAGAAATGCTTAATTGTCTGGTAGAAGATTGGTTTGAAGAAGCATTAGATCGTCCGTTTTCAAAAATGCACGAAACCAATGGCATTCCAACAGTTGATTTGAAAGTGCAATTCAAAAAGGCAGCACGTTTGGGAGAAGTTCTAACCAAAAAACTATGGGTAAAACATTTAGGAGGTGCTTCCATCCTATGTGGATTTTCTTTTGAAGACGAACAAGGTAATACATGCTTGGAAGGTGAAGTGACTTTGGTCAACGTAACATTTAATGAAGATAGAAACGATATCAAAGCTGCCCCTTTTAATGAGGAAATGAAAGTGAAAATTAGAAATTACGAGTTATGAATTACGATACCTGTTTCGTTTTAATTCATAATTCATAATTCCAAATTCATAATTAATAAACTATGGACTTCAAAAAATTTAAAGCCGCTACGGTTCAAACAGCACCAGTCTTTCTAAACGTTGAAAAAACAATTGAAAAGGCTATTACTTTTATAAAAGAAGCTAGTACTAACGGAGCGCAATTAATAGCCTTTCCCGAAGTGTTTGTGGCAGGCTATCCTTATTGGAATTGGATCATGACACCCATTCAAGGAAGCAAATGGTATGAAGAATTGTATAAGAATTCAGTTGCGGTAACGGATGATGCCATGCAACCTTTATTTCAAGCGGCCAAAGACCATAACATTCATATTGTCATCGGAATTAACGAACGTGGCGATTCGTATGGTGAAATATACAACACCAATTTAATCATTAACAACAACGGAAATCTAATTGGCAAACACAGAAAACTAGTGCCCACTTGGGCTGAAAAACTAACTTGGACATCGGGTGATGGTTCTTCATTAAAAGTATTTGATACTGAAATTGGACCTATTGGTACTTTAGCATGTGGAGAAAACACCAATACTTTAGCACGTTTTACCTTATTATCTCAAGGCGAATTGATTCATATTGCCAACTATATTTCGTTGCCAGTAGCACCACCAGACTATGATATGGCAGAAGCAATTAAGATTCGTGCGGCAGCACATTCTTTTGAAGGCAAATTATTCACTATAGTCTCCTGTTCTATCATTTCTCAAGAGATAAAAGACACTTTGCGAGAAGATGTGCCGAATGTGGATGAATTATTGACTAGAAAGAATTCTGCTTTCTCTGGATTTATAGGCCCAAATGGTGCAGTAATTGGAATACCTTTAATTGATGAGGAAGGAATGGTGTATGCCGATATTGATTTGGAAAAATGCATCCAACCAAAACAAATGCACGATATTCTCGGACATTACAACCGATTTGATATTTTTGATTTAAGAGTAAATACAGCTCCTACTAGAAAAATAACTTTTATTGATAATCACGAGGAGTTTAATAAAAGATAATAATAAAAAAACGGTTACTTCGAGAGCCTCAGTCACCATTTTAAAACATAAGATTATGGAAGAAACTAAATTTTCAGACGACGTTTACGGTCGTGCGCGAGTTCAAGATTCACCTGAACTGGAAGCGTATTATAAAGAATTAGAAACTCTTGGTGCTGGAGCCTTATGGACAGTTGCTAATGATATAGAACCTTGGGAACCCAAATCCAATTCGGTTCCAATGCTTTGGAAATATGATGATTTGAGAGCGTTAGTTTTAAAATCATCTGAATTGGTTACACCCGAACAAGCAGGACGTCGCGTAGTTTATTTGGTAAATGACAAGCGTAAAGACGTTTCGGCTGCTGTGGGTTGGTTGTATACTGGAATTCAAGTGACGCGTCCAGGAGAGTTTACTTCTGCACACCGTCATCGTGCTTCTGCACTACGTTTCATTATGGAGGGTAGCAAAGGATACACAGTAGTGGATGGTAATAAAATCATGTTGGAAGTTAATGATTTTGTGATTACCCCTAATTCTGCTTGGCACGAACATGGTGTTGAAGAAGGTGGTCAAACTTGTATTTGGCAAGATGGCTTAGATATACCATTAGTCAATGCTTTGGAAGCTAATGATTATGCTGTTTATGATGGCAAACAACCTTTGATAAAACCCATCAATCATTCGCCAATCACTTTTGGAGGAGCAGGATTAATTCCTGCAGACAAAACTTGGGACAAACCCTATTCTCCTTTATTCAAATACTCTTGGTCAATTGTATATCCAACCTTATTGGAAGTAGCCAAAGTCAATGAAATTAATCCATTTGACGGAATATTAATGCAATATTCTAATCCATTAACTGGTGGTAATGTGATGCAAACTATGGGTGCAGCAATGCAATTGTTGCCTGCTGGATTCAAAGGAAAAGCTCACAAACACACTGGATCATTTGTATATCAATGTGCTAAAGGAAAAGGCTATTCCATCATTAACGGAAAACGTTTTGATTGGAAAGAACGCGATATCTTTTGCGTACCTTCTTGGGCTTGGCACGAACATCATAATCTATCTGAAACAGAAGATGCTTGTTTATTCAATTTTAATGATTTACCTGTAATTGAAGGCTTAGGATTATTTCAAGGAAGAGAATTAGAAGAAAATAATGGACATCAAAAAATAGATTAAAGAATAAAGAGAATAGAAAATAGACTTTAAAACTTTGTCACTTTGTGACTTTGAAACTAAATAAAATGAAACTACTTACCTACAAAACAGCAGACACTGAACCTCGTTTAGGATTCCTTCACAACAATCAAGTAATCGATATGGAAGACTTTGGTGAAATATCCAATTTTCCATTGCCTAATGACATGTTGGAATTGATTGATATGGGATTTGAAATCATTGCCGAAATCACCGAAATGATTTCAGAAACTCCTGAAAATTTCTTTGAAGAGATTTCATATGATATGGATGAAGTTACTGTACTTGCTCCTATTGAAAAACCAAGAAAGAACATCATTGGAATTGGATTGAACTATACTGAACACGTTGCTGAAAGTGCTAGAACATTAGACACTACAGGAAAGCTTCCGCAAAAACCAATTATCTTTTCAAAACCACCAACAACGGTAACAGCAACCAATACTGACATCATTAAAAACACCAAACTAACCGAACAATTGGATTGGGAAGTGGAATTGGCTGTTGTGATGGGTAAAAAAGGAAAATACGTTCCTAAAGCGGATGCATTGGATTATGTGTTTGGCTATACCGTAATCAATGATATTTCAGCGCGTGATTGCCGTAGAGAAGGCCAATGGATTGTTTCTAAAGGGCAAGATACTTTTGCACCAATGGGACCTTATTTGGTAACTAAAGACGAAATTGAAAACCCTCATAACTTGAATTTATCATTAAAAGTGAATGGTGTCGAAAAACAAAACTCCAATACTAAATTCTTGTTGTTTAACATCAACGATTTGATTGAAGATTTAAGTATTGTTTTTACACTAGAACCAGGAGATATCATAGCGACAGGAACACCATCTGGTGTTGGTGCCGGCAGAAACCCTCAAGAATGGATGTATGATGGTGATGTGGTGGAAGCTACTGTTGAAGGAATTGGAACTATTGTAAATACAGTTAAAGAAATTTAATTATAAAACTTGGGAACACAGATTTAAGAAATTATAATAATTTTTAAAATTTCTTAAATCTGTGTTCCAAAAAAAATATGAAAATGAAATTTAGAATAGGACAAATAGTTCCATCATCAAACGTAACGATGGAAACCGAAATACCAGCCATATTTAGAGGTAGAGAAACGATACTTCCAGAGCGTTTTACGTTTCATAGCAGTAGAATGCGCATGAAAAAAGTAACCAAAGAAGAACTCGAAGCTATGGATGCCATGAGTTTAAAATGCGCACAAGAACTTTCGGATGCCCATGTAGATGTGATGGGTTATGCATGTTTGGTAGCAATTATGAGTATGGGACGCGGTTATCATTGTGTATCGGAAGTGAATTTACATCAGGAAACTGTGGCTAACGACTTCCCTACTCCTATTGTGACTTCAGCTGGTGCTTTGATTAATGGTTTGAAGATTTTGGGTGCTAAACAAATTTCGATTATTACCCCTTATATGCGTCCGCTTACTGATATGGTGGTAGATTATATAGAGCATCAAGGAATCAAAGTGAAACAAAGTATTGCGCTTGAAATTCCAGATAATTTGGAAGTAGCAGCACAAAACCCAATGAACTTATTGGAAATATATAAGCAATTGGATTTAACCGATGTGGATGTATTGGTAGCTTCAGCTTGTGTCCAAATGCCTTCGTTGGAAGCTATCGATTTGATTCAAGCGGAATGTGGTATTCCTGTAACTTCGGCAGCAGTTTGTACTACTTATGAAATGATGAAAAAATTAGGCATTGAAGCTAAATCTGCTATTGGTGGTGAGTTGCTGAATG
>CAIRMK010000358.1 GCA_903879645.1 uncultured Bacteroidota bacterium | reverse complement strand
ACCTGCTCTTTAAATGTCATATTTTTATAAAAAGAGGGAAGCAGTGCTTCCCTCATTATTCCATTTTTGTTTAACAATGGTGCAAATATAGAATTTTTTTTTATATTAAAACCTTTGCCTTTTATATTTTTTTCTTACCTTTATCCTCTATTTATAGACAATAACAAAAAATTTATCTTTTTAACAATCATGAAAAAAATTTTAATTCCTACAGACTTTTCTCAAAACGCTGAATATGCTCTAAAAGTTGCCGCACAAATTGCTAAAAAAAATAACGGTGAAATTATTTTATTACACATGTTAGAATTACCTCATCAATCGAGCGATGCTGTTGGTAGTGGAACTGATATTCCAGAAATTATGTTTTTTAAAAATGCTGCTATTAGAAAATTAGAAGAGTTAATGGATGAAGATTATCTTGACGGACTTAAAGTTTCAGAGATAGTTCAATTTGAATTGGCATTTGATGGAATTTTAAAAATTAGTCAAATTAACAATGTGGATTTAATTGTGATGGGTTCACATGGTGCTAGTGGTTACAAAGAAATGTTTATTGGATCAAATGCGGAAAAAGTGGTTCGTAACTCTGACGTACCTGTACTTATTATCAAAAAAGAACAAGGAGATTTTGAAGTTAATAATTTTGTTTTCGCTTCAGACTTTGCTGATGAAGCAAAAAAACCATTTGAAAAAGCAGTAGAATTTGCAAACAAATTTGATGCTACTTTGCATTTGGTAATGGTAAACACTCCAAATAATTTTAAATCTACTTCTAATGCAGAAGAAATTATGAAGAATTTTGTTTCAGGTTTTAATGTAAAAAACATTGCAACGCATATATATAATGAAACTAATGTTGAAAAAGGAATTTTGAACTTTGCTAACACTATCAATGCAGACTTAATCGGAATGAGTACACATGGAAGAAAAGGTCTTTCTCATTTCTTTAATGGCAGCATAAGTGAAGACTTAGTAAATCACGCAAAATTACCTGTAGTTACTTTTAAAATATAATTAAACAAATTAAACAAAAAAACCTCTCAATTGCTTGAGAGGTTTTTTTTGTTGGTCTACAAGGACTCGAACCTTGAAAGACTGCACCAAAAACAGTTGTGTTACCATTACACCATAGACCAATAGTGCCTGAATGCGGGTGCAAATTTAATACATTTTTTATTTAAAGCAAACATTTAGAACCTTTTTTGCTTATCTTTTTTGAAAAAAAAATACTTGACTGTAGTAAAATACAGATTGTAAATGTTTTAAATCCAAATATTACTTCAAATAAAGATAACAAGAAGCCAACTGCATCAAAGTTAAATGAAGGTTAAAGCTTATATTAAATCTTGTAGAACAAAATAATCAGATTATTTTTGATTCCTTTAACTGCTTAATCCAAATTCTAAATACTACTATATTATTTAATCATTGATAATTTTGTTTTATTTTGTTAAGTGATTAAGCAAAAAATAGTTTCTTTGCACTTAAATTAACCTCATACTATAATATGACAACATTTAACTTTAAAAAGTGGAACAACATAATAGGTTGGCTTGTATTTTCAATTGCATTAATTACCTATACTTTAACAGTTGAACCTACAATGAGTTTTTGGGATTGTGGTGAATATATTCCAACTGCAGCAAAACTTGAAGTAGGACATCCGCCTGGAGCACCGCTATTTCAAATGTTGGGAGCCTTTTTTGCGATGTTTGCAACTAGCAAAGAAACAGTAGCGTTAATGGTCAATATGATGTCTGTGTTTTCAAGTGCTTTTACAATTTTGTTTATGTTTTGGTCATCTACAATCATATTAAAAAAGGTTATTTCATCCTATACTGAAATCACCAAAAATAATAGTATTGTAATTTTAGGTAGTTCTTTTGTTGGTTCATTAGCCTTTACATATTCTGATAGCTTTTGGTTTAATGCCGTAGAAGCCGAAGTTTATGCTATGGCAATGTTATTCATTTCCTTATTATTTTGGCTTGGCTTACGATGGGAACAAGAAATGCATGAACCAAGAGGAAACCGATGGTTAATTTTAATAAGTTTAGTAGTCGGACTATCATTCGGAGTTCACTTTATGGCATTGTTAACAATCCCATCTATTGGTTTTCTATATTATTTTAAAAATTATAAAAAAGTAACTATTAAGAATTTTATAGTAGCTAATATAATAATTGTAGCTGTTTTACTTTTTATATTTAAGCTTCTACTTCCGTATACCCTTGCTTTCTTTGGTAAAACAGAAATTTTTATGGTAAACAATCTTGGTTTGCCTTTTAACTCTGGAACAATATTTTCATTACTTTTTATTATTGCTTTTTTCTATTTTGGATTAAGATATACTAAAACAAAAAATCATCCTACCTACAATACTATCTTATTGTGTATTTTATTTGTATTGATTGGATTTTCAACTTGGATGATGCTACCAATTCGTGCTAATGCAAATACTCCTATTAACGAAAATAAACCTTCAGATGCTGCCGAAGTATTATCCTATTATAATCGTGAACAATATGGAGTAAATCCTTTATTTTATGGCCCTCAATACACAGATGAATTTGCAGGATTAGATCCCAATAATCCTTATCTTGACAAAGCTCCAAATTATGAAAGAAATGATAAAACTGGCAAATATGAAATTGTAAATGATTTCAAAAATGCTGAACAAAATACAGACGATGCGCATAAAGCCATTTTACCACGATTATGGAGTACTGACAATGCTCAAGGATATATAAATTTTGTAGGAGTTCCAAAATTTTCAATAAAACCTGAATATGGCGAAGAAAAAGAACTTACAGATGTAGTAAAAGAATTTAGACAAGCCTATGCTTCTCATAAAATTGACAATGATGGATATGTGTCTTTTTTAAAGGCTTATGGTGACTATCTTAATATAGAAAAACCATCAACATGGGATAATTTAAGCTTCATGTTTGAATACCAATTTGGCTACATGTATGGTCGTTATTTGCTATGGAATTTTGTTGGAAAACAAAATGATAATCAAGGAAAATATGACAATCTCGATGGAAATTGGATGAGCGGAATTAAATATATCGATCAAATCCATCTAGGATCACAGGAAAATCTTTCAAAAGATATCGTAAATAACAAGGGAAGAAATTTATATTATTTTATTCCTTTCTTTTTGGGATTAATAGGATTAATGTATCATGCTCAAAGAGACTTAAAAAGTTTTTATGTACTATTAGCTTTATTTCTATTTACTGGCATAGCCTTAAAAATCTATCTAAATGAAAGACCTTTTGAACCACGTGAAAGAGATTATGCATTGGTGGGTTCATTTTATGTTTTTGCCATTTGGATTGGATTTGGCGTGTATGCAATTTATGAAATGATTAAAGAAAAAATAACTTCAAAAATTGTTGGACCAATAGTAATCGGAACGTGTTTATTAGCGGCTCCTGTATTGATGGCTTCACAAAACTGGAACGATCATGATCGTTCTGGAAGATACACTGCTATTGCAATGGCAAAAAATTATTTGGCATCATGCGACCAAAATGGAATACTATTTACTATTGGAGATAATGATACGTTCCCTCTTTGGTATGCTCAAGAAATAGAAGGCTATAGAACTGACGTTAAAATAGTAAACACTAGCTTATTAATGACCGATTGGTACATAGATCAGATGAAATATAAAACCTATAAATCCGATGGTTTGCCAATTTCTTTTGAACACAAACAATATGTTGCTGACAATCGGGATGCAATTGTATTTAATAAAAAAGTCGATAGTCGATGGAATCTTAAAGATTTTATAGCATTTGCAAAAAGGGAAGATACGTTGTCACAAGTTGAAATGCAAAGTGGCCATAGGCTCCATTTCTTCCCTACTAATAAAGTTAGGTTTACAGTTGACAAAAATGCAGTTATTGCTAATAAAATAGTAAACCCTACAGAAAACGACTCAATTGTTCCTTTTATTGACCTTGATATAAAAGGAGGAGCATTGTATAAAAACCGTTTAATAATGTTAGATATTTCTGTTGTTGTTTTAGTCAGGTTATAGCTCTTCGCATCATTTCTTGAAATATCTTTAACATCATGGCCGGCATATAGCGCCATAGCGGCTTCAACTATGGTTGGAGTTGGAGAATATTGGCCATTCCCCCAATTATTGCTTTCAATGGCATTGCCATCTGCAAGGCGCAATACGTT
>CAIRMK010000357.1 GCA_903879645.1 uncultured Bacteroidota bacterium | reverse complement strand
GACAATTTTTAAACTTCTAAACCTTAAACTTTTAAACCTTCATATGAAAGACGAAGAAGAAGATAATATTAATGAGGAAGAAAATAAAGACGAGTTAGGCGATTCAACTCATGACGAAACTTTAAACGAAGGCTTTGAGGATATCGTTTCTAAGGGTGGCAATCACTTTTATGAGAACGACGAAAATCCAGACGACACCATTACCAAAGTTACAGGAATGTACAAAGATTGGTTTTTGGATTACGCTTCCTATGTAATTCTGGAGCGTGCTGTGCCTGCGATTGAAGATGGTTTCAAACCGGTGCAACGTCGTATCATGCATTCCTTAAAAGAATTGGATGATGGGCGTTACAATAAAGTAGCGAATGTCGTTGGTCATACCATGCAGTACCACCCTCACGGAGATGCAAGTATTGGTGATGCGATGGTGCAAATAGGTCAAAAGGAATTGTTGATTGACTGTCAAGGAAACTGGGGAAATATCCTTACCGGAGATAGTGCTGCGGCTTCGAGATATATTGAGGCTCGTTTGTCGAAATTTGCTTTAGAAGTATTGTACTCTCCAAAAATTACAGATTGGGGAATGTCGTATGATGGTCGTCGTGCTGAACCAAACAATCTTCCAGTTAAGTTTCCATTGCTTTTAGCACAAGGTGCCGAAGGTATTGCTGTTGGACTTTCGACCAAAGTATTGCCTCACAATTTTAACGAATTGATTGATGCTTCTATAAAAATTCTAAAAGGGAAACCTTTTACTTTATATCCCGATTTTCAAACCGCAGGTATTGCTGATATTTCCAATTATAATGATGGATTGCGTGGCGGACGTGTTCGTGTTCGTGCTAAAATTGCGCAATTGGACAAACAAACTTTGGTGATTACGCAAATCCCTTTTTCAACCAATACCTCAACTTTGATTGATAGTATTTTGAAGGCGAATGAAAAAGGTAAAATAAAAATCAAGAAGATTGAGGACAATACCGCTGCCGAAGTAGAGATATTAATTCATCTGTTTCCAGGGGTTTCTCCGGATAAAACGATTGATGCCTTATATGCTTTCACGGCATGTGAAACATCGGTGGCACCTTTAGGTTGTGTCATTGAAGACAACAAACCTTTGTTTATTGGGGTTTCGTCGATGCTGAAAATTTCAACCGAAAGAACGGTTCAGTTATTAAAAGCCGAGCTCGAAATTCAATTGGAAGAACTAAAAAACAAATGGCACTTCTCTACTTTAGAAAAGATATTCATTCGTGAGGAAATGTATATTGATTTCAAATTGTATTCTGACAGAGAATCCCTTTATGAGTATATGTACAAACGATTTGAGCCCTTTGCAAAATCATTTGTTAGAGCAATTGAAGATGACGATTTGCAAAAATTAACTCAAATTCCGATGATTCGTATTACTCGTTTTGATTCGGATAAAGCAGATGATTTTATTGCCAAATTGGAAGACGAAATGAAAGAAGTGCAACATCATTTAGACAACCTAATTGATTTTGCCATCGACTATTTTGCTCGATTGAAAGAAAAATACGGAAAAGGTCGTGAGCGTCAAACGGAATTGCGAAGTTTTGAAAACATTGAAGCAACCAAAGTCGTTTTAAGAAATACCAAACTCTACGTAAACAAGGAAGAAGGTTTCTTTGGAACCGGTTTGAAAAAAGACGAATATGTTGCCGATTGTTCTGATATTGATGATGTAATCGTGTTCTTGCGTGATGGAAAGATGATGATTTCTAAAGTAGATGATAAAAAGTTCGTAGGCAAAGACATCATCCATATTGCCGTATTTGATAAAAATGATAAAAGAACCATTTACAATATGATTTATCGTGATGGTAAAAACGGTTCTACCTTTATAAAACGTTTTAATGTTTCAGGAGTTACTCGCGATAAATTTTACGATTTGACTCAAGAAAAAGCGGGCTCTCAAGTCTCTTACTTTTCTGCTAATCCGAATGGTGAAGCCGAAGTGGTGACTATTTTATTGCGTCAAGTAGGAAGCGTTAAGAAACTAAAATGGGATGTCGATTTTACTGACATTGCTATCAAAGGGCGTGCTTCTCGTGGTAATACAGTTACTAAATATCCAATCAAGAAAATCGAATTGAAAGAGAAAGGCATTTCTACTTTGCGTCCGAGAAAAGTTTGGTTTGATGATACGGTGCAACGTTTAAACGTGGATGGTAGAGGCGAATTGCTGGGTGAATTTAGACCTAACGACCGTTTGCTAATTATCAATCAAGCAGGAAAGTTGAAAACTATTATTCCTGAATTGACTACGCACTTTGATGAAGATATGATAGTTTTGGAAAAATGGAATCCGAAGAAACCAATATCTACCATTTATTATGATGGTGAAAAAGAGCGCTATTTTGTGAAACGTTTCTTGATTGAAAACGAAAACAAAGAAGAAACCTTTATTACGGAGCACGAAAAATCACAATTAGAGATTGTTTCTACTGATTGGAGACCCGTTGCTGAGATTGTTTTTGCCAAAGTAAAAGGCGTACAAAAAGATAATCAAACGATAGATTTAGAACAATTTATTGCTGTGAAAGGAATAAAAGCCATCGGAAATCAATTGACTTCTGACAAATTAAAACAAGTGAATCTTTTGGAATCGTTGCCTTATGAAGAACCTGAAGAAGAAGCTCCAGAAGAAATGGAAGTAACCGGAGATGACACTATTTCTGAAGATATTCAAACCGAATTAGATGACGATGGACAAATCACTCTGTCATTAGAATAAAAGTAAAGAAATACTATAGACCTACAAGACCTTATTCTCTTGTAGGTCTTTTTATATCTGATTTTTATCATTTTTAAATACACAACACAACCTTATTTTTACTACAAAATATAAAATCAATACCAAATGTCACAATTCCCATCCGATATTGAGATTGCTCAAAGCGCCACAATGCAACACATTCGAGTAATCGCCGAAAAAATAAACATCCCAGAAGACGATTTAGAATACTACGGAAAATATAAAGCCAAGTTGCCTTTAGAATTGCAATCTGAAAATCCAAAAGGGAAACTAATATTGGTTTCAGCCATGTCGCCTACCAAATATGGAGAAGGCAAAACTACAATGTCTATTGGGTTGACAGACGGGTTGAACTATATTGGTAAGAAAGCCATTGCTGCGTTGCGTGAACCCTCATTAGGCCCAGTTTTTGGAATGAAAGGCGGTGCAGCTGGAGGTGGCTATGCACAGGTAGTACCCATGGAAGATATCAATTTGCATTTTACTGGTGATTTCTCAGCCATTGAAAAGGCGAATAATTTGCTTTCTGCCGTTATCGATAATAATCTTCAAAATCCGAAATACTCTTTGAATCTTGACCCTAAATCAATTGCATGGAAACGGGTGATGGACATGAACGACCGTTCGTTGCGTCAGATCATTATTGGTGTGGGAGCAAAAGCGAACGGCACTATGCGGGAAGATGGATTTAATATAACCCCAGCTTCTGAAGTGATGGCGAT
>CAIRMK010000356.1 GCA_903879645.1 uncultured Bacteroidota bacterium | reverse complement strand
TTCCATTTTTCCTTCTACTAAATCTTCTAGCTCAGCCGCTTTGTTTTTAAGCATTTTGGCTTCTTTGTTCACGCTTTTTCTGAAATCTTTTGCTTCTTTACTCATTTTTTTCTTTAAATCTTTAGCCATTTTGTCGGCACTTCCAGCGATTTTGTTTCTGGTTTTTGTTCCTTTTCTGGGTGCAAATAACACCCCTAATGTTGCTCCTGCTAAGGCTCCTAATACTAAAGAACCTATTACTTTACCTGCACTTTTTGTTGAATTGTCCATTGTTGTATATATTTAAATTAATTATTAAAATCTAAAACCTACTGTAGCTTGATACCACATGTTTTTATATCTTGGAGTAGTCGAAGTTCCGTCTCCATTGTTGTCGGATACGTCCCAACCTGTTCGTAAACCAATCACTAAATGGTCAACATTTAAGTCTACACCACCGGTTAAACCGAAGATATTTTTACGATAATTATCGTTTGTGTACGTCTGTTCTTGAGTAGAAGAAAGTCCACCCCCTGTAAAGTCATCTTTTTGTTTCATCAAATAGGAGAATTCAGGTCCAAATAATACAGTTACATATTCAATAGGTTTGAAAGCCGCTAAAATTGGAACTTCAAGATAATCTGTTGTTCTAGTCATAGTATAAGAACTACCTAAGAACGTACCTGATGATTTATATCCTTTTTGAGAAAATAAAACTTCGGGTTGCACTCCAAAATAAGTGCCTAATGGAATAGAAACAAATCCACCTGCGGCCAAACCAAATTTAGCATCGGCTACAAAATCTTGCCCTTGGGTATCATAGACATTAGAATAGTTGGTTCCAATTTTTAAACCAAAGAATAGTTTACCTCGATTATCACTTGAAGTGTTCGTTGTTGTGGTTTCCGACTGTGCGTAGGAACCAGTAACTGTTAAAGTTACCATTGCGATCAATAAGATTGCTTTTTTCATTTTAATTGTTTTTAGTGTTATATGCGTATTATTAATTATTTTACGATGCTCTTACCACTTATAATTCGCAGTAGAATAGCTACTACAGCAATGACAAGAAGAAGATGTATTAGATTGCCTGCGTTATACACAAAGAAACCCAATGCCCAAAAAATGACTAGCAGTATTGCTATGGTGTAAAGTAAATTGTTCATGATAGTTGATTTTAGTTGATGTATTATTACAGTACAAAGATGCTTTCCATTGGCTTCAAATGTGTTACACATTGTGGGTTATATATTACATAATTGCCACACGGGTTTTTAGACACAAAAGGATTTTTTAACCACGAAGGCGCTTCGCTTGAATTGAAAATTTTTTTAAACACAAAAGGCACAAAAGGATTTTTTTAACCACAAAGACACGAAGGAAAATCGCAAAGAGCACAAAGATTTTTATTAGATATAAAGGCGCTTCGCTTGAATTGAAAACTTTTTTAAACACAAAAGACACAAAAGTTTTACAGCTAAGTAAAAAAAGTATAAACTACTTCAAAAAAAAAAAACTGCTCCATTGCTGAAGCAGTCACCCAAACAAAACCAAAAACCCAAATTTAACTTTCAATCAATTCTTTCTTTTTCTTATATTCTTCGGTTTTAATTTGTCCCGAAGCCAGTTGTTTGTTAAGAATGTCTAGCGCTGAATCTTTCCTCCTACGCTCACCTGGTATGGAATAAGGCGTTGCAAATATCCAGAAGAACACTAAAACCCATATAAACCACCAGATTAAATCCATTCCCCAATAGGGATATCCATTGTATGTCATGATATTGTTATTTTATGTTATTTTTATAGTAATTAGTGAATAGTGAATAGTAAAATCAGTCATTTCAAAATTAAAACTCACAATTCATAATTCATAACTCTACCCCACTAGTTCATAATAATAATCAACAGCCAAATCATTGACAACACTCCATATACCTGGTGTTTTCCATGCTATTCTAGCCGCTTCTTCTTTTTGATACCATGAGTTTACTGTTCCAGACAAAGTAACTTTAGTTCCTAAAACT
>CAIRMK010000355.1 GCA_903879645.1 uncultured Bacteroidota bacterium | reverse complement strand
CGACCTTGTGATCCGTAAATACTTCGTCTCTCAATTTTTCAAACGTATCAACCGCACTTTTTCTGTTAAATCATTCAAATAGTCTTCTGATACTATTGTATATTGTGCTATTGGTGTGCTCATATTAATCTATTTTTTCATAGGTTTTTTCAAAAATTTCTGGTTTACAAGGATAAAAATCTCTATCTCCAGTAGGAAATGGTTCTTTTAAAATCCAATCATCTTTAAATGCTTTCATTACTCCTTCTTTTGTTTCAATAAGTATGCTAAATATCGGAGGTGCTTGTCCTGCTACATAAGCTGTTTCGCTTTCTAGTTCAAGTTTTAATTTTTTGCCTACAAAATTTTCAATTTCTATTTGATTTGTATTTCCATTCCATTGAACAGCCTCAATAATTACTTGTTTTTTTCTGTACTGTGCCATTTGTTTGTTTGGTTTTAAAAAGGGAAGCGGTAAAACTTCCCTTTTTGGTTAATTTTTAAGATTGCGTTCCAGCATCAGTTGATGGTAGGGCTTGAGATTCTGCTGCGTTAATAGTTTCTACATCAGTAGTAACTCCAGCCACATCAGATTCTACATCTTGAATTTGAGCAATAAGATTGCTTGATTCTTCAGCGGTCAAACCATTATTGGTTGATGCTGTTGCAAGAGCAGCTATTAAAAGCGCTGTTTGTGCTTTCGCTTGTGCTGTTTGTGCTTGAGCAGCTGAAACATCTTGTTTTAGGACGGCAATTTCAGCCGACACTTTTTCCATTTCTGTCATGATTGAATTTAATTTAAAGATTAATTTTAGGTATCTTTTAAGCATAGCTTATATTTTTTTAAATAATCTGTGCACTTTTTGTGCTATAATTTTACCATAGTAGCCACTTATACCACCGATAATCCCAAAGGAAACTACTTTAATAAATTGGATTAGATTTTCTACTATAAATCCGTGTTCTGCAACATAGGTAGTAGTTCCTCCTATAACTCCAAAAACTACAGATAAAAACGGTGTATGATATTGTTGACCTTCCATGATGGCATATATTTTTAAGGGGATTAAGGCGTATTGCTACGCCTGATAAATTATTGTGCTACAGTACCGCCTGTAACATTGTTGTCTTTGGCAAAGTAGCCTAATGCTGCTACTGCTGCTGCAACTCCTACCGCTTTCCAATCAACATTTCCTGTTGCTACTATTGGTTGAATAGCTATAACGGCTGCTGCCAAAGCTCCTGCAATTGTTGTTCTCCAATTTTTCATGTTATATAGATTTAAAGATTATTTTGGATTGATATTAGGCAATGGTCTTTTTGAATTAAATTTAAAATCCAAACTAAAATCCTACCGCCTTTTTTAAGAGTTCCACCTTCTTGGTTCTTACCTAGAGCACTTGATATTGTTTCTCCTGGTACGCCAAACTGATAGCCAATATCAGTTCTTAATATTTTATTCCAAAGTGCCCTAAATTCACGATTTGACCATATATCTATATCAATTGCTGTGCTTCTGAAATAGTCAACGCTTCTAACATTGAAGTAATTCACAATAGTGACCAACGGCATTAGTGACCATGCTACAAGAAATAATATAAAGCCAATTAGTGATTTCATAGCTTACAATTTAGAGGCGTCAATAAATATTTGGTCGAGTTCGCTGTCCGTTAAACCCAACATTGAAGCTAAAGCCTGTAGCAATGGATTATTCCTATCGAATTCGCTTGAATCGTTCCAACTTATTAAGGCAATGCTTTTATTTGGTTCTGGAAGTGAATTGATAGCGGTATCAATAGTCGACATGTTGAACCCCGATAACGTAAGCTGTAGTTTCAGTTGTTTGCGAGTAACTGAATCAGGTACTTTAGACTTTAAATCATCAGCTATTTCTTGAGCCGTTGCCCCTTCGTAAAACTGCTGTGTTATAGGATTCCAAAATGACTTTAAATAATGAATAGTTTCTAATTGTGGAATAGAATATTCGTTATTTGCTAAAACATAGTTTGAATTTTGTGCGCATAATACACGATTTGTTGTTTTATCAATAATTGTTTGGCTTATTTGTGATAAACATATTGTTGTTGATAAAAATAAAATGATAAGTAATAGTTTTTTCATGATATTAATTTGTTATGTTACAAAGAGATGGAGTAATACTATCACCGCTATTTGATGGGGTAATAGTGAAAAATAAATACAAAGCGTTAGCAGTATTATAAGTAGTAGAGGTATTAGCACTTGCATTAAATGCTCCTATATCTATAGGTATTGACGCCGCGAAATTTGGTCCAATTAAATTCCCCCCATTTAAAATAAAATTTCGTGAAATAATACCTATTCCTGCATTAGTAGCAGTAGATAGTGCTGCTATAGTAGTAGCACCTGATAATGAGTTAGTCGTATTAATTTTTACTTTAAAAATAACAGATGATGTAGACAATGTTTTAGAGTAGCCAAATAGCAGTTTCATTACATCTGTAGAATTGAAAGTACCCCCGTTAATTATAGCGGTTGCAACAATAGTTTCGCTAACCGTTCCAGTAATTGCAGTTTGTGAAGTAGCGATGAATTTATAAGGTATGAAATTCAACCCTACATCCGCTAAATTTAGAGTTCTATTAGCACTTAAATCATAACCGTTGATAGTTCGTGTTGTTGGAACTGCTCCTAAATCTGAGTTTGTAACTGTTACATTTGATGAAAGTGCATGACCATTTACCGTTGTTGATGTTGACACTCCTCCTAATCCTGCAAGTGTATATGTTGGTAAAGTCTGCCATGTTTTATCGCCTCGCCAATATTGGGATATGGTTCCTGTTAATATTGCTCCTTCTTTATCATTAAAATGAGTCCAATCAGTTGAAGCTAATTGCCCAGCTGTAGAAGAAGTAGCGTAAGGAAGATTAAAAGTATGAACATTTCCAGATGATGTTATATTAAAGCCTGAGCCTGACATTCCATAAGTCATAGTTTGTGATGCACCTGTCTGTCCGTTTAATGAAGTTATAGCTGATGTTAGGAAGTTTGATGGGTTTCCTGTGAGTGGGTAAGCATCAGTAATTCCATAACCACTTAAAGTTGTTGGTTTACCTGTTAATGATGTAAATGATTGAGCAGGAACAGAAGAAATATAACCTGCTGGATTACTCGAATTATAAGGAGTAAATCCAAGAGCAGTAGTTACATTACTTGAAGTAATCCCAGTCAAATAACTTCCAATAGGTTGATAAGTTAAAGCCGCTACACTCGATGTTAAATATGGTGTAAGCGAACTACCTGTAATATATCCTGCTGGATTTGTTGAGTTATAAGGAGTGAATCCTAGAGCAGTTGTCACATTACTACTTGTAATTGACGTTAAATAAGTGTTTGTGTCTAAAATGAAAGAACCTGCTGCATTCATCTTTACAAAAGGAATTCCACTAGACCAAGTTGGGTAATTTAAAGCTCCCCAACTACCGATAGATGGGATATCATCCACTGATGCAACGTCGTGATATCCACCGATAGTAGTAGTAAGATTTCTAAAACGCCAAACGCAAGGCGTTGTGATATCTTGAAATTTAATTATAGTGCTATGACCAGTAGCAGCGCTATAATTAAATCCAGTAGCAGCTAATGAAAGTTCATTAGTAGAATTAGAAATTCCTACCGTGTCTGAATTAATTAAAATGCCATTATCAGGTAATGAGGATGATGTTAAATTAATATATTTATCTATAGCGGTATTACCAACTGCTAAAACATCATCAATTCCTGGAGTGCTACTTCCACTAGAATCTACCCATGAAGTTCCATTGAAGTAATTTAACGTGTTGGTATCAGTATCATAAATTACTAATCCCGTTGCTGGACTTGAAATAGCATCCCTTTGAGCAGTTGTCATTCTTGGAAATAAAACCCCTTTACTCGTACTATCAAATTGCCCTATAGCCGTTGAGCTAATAGTTCCGCTCCCAGCATAAAAGCCGTAGGGATTTTTAGTTGGATTTGTTTGCGCTATCGCAAATGTTGAAATCAATAATAATAAAAATAGCTTTTTCATTGTTCTTAAAATATTAATACGTCGCCACCATCGGCTCCGCCTGTTATAGTCATTGAAGTTCCACTAACTGTATATACTACAGTTGAATTCGGCTGTGTCAAATTGATTACTGCACCCGTAAATCCAGCAGGCACAGTTACCGCTGATTCATCAAAAATTATTTTTGTTATTTGAGAGCTTACACTACCACCTAATTGCGATAAAGTGACATAAGGATTACTAGCATTGGGAGCATAAGCATTATTTAAGGCATCAAGTACGTCTGTTGTCAATCCCGTGGTTGGAATTAAAAAGAAAGGAGTATAATTAAGAGCAATTAATCTATTCCAAAAGATAATCGGACTAACAAAAGTTTCATCTACTCCGCCAGTACTTTGGTCCTGAATAGTGATATTTTCAACCAAATAAGTAAATCTAACCGCCCCATCAACTTGTACAATGTTAAATTTATTGCCGTCTAAAGTTGCGGAGAATGAAGAAAGGATAAATTTTGATGCATCCATACCATTATGAGTATGCCAAAACTTATTAGTTCCTGTCTTTACTATTTTGAGTGTATTAGCCATTTTAGTAAGTTGTTGAAATTATATTAGTTTGCATCATCGAACATCCTCCACCTGTAAATACTATTTTATATTTTATAGCCATTCCGACAATTAAACCTGTTGGATGTATAGTATAAGTTCCCAAGCTTGGGTCTTCTGCATTAGAAGTCCAAGTGGTACCTCCATCAATTGAATATTGGATATTGGCGATACCCCCTGTATATGTGAATCCATTGGTATTCCAATTAAAAGTTAGACTTCCGTCCATATTTTTAACCACATTTGTAAGTGTCGGAACCACGCAACTAGAAGTAATGAATTGCATCACATTTGAATAAACATTTACACCCATCACATCAACTAATCTCACATAGAAATCGTCAGTAGAAGCAATAGTATTTATGGTCAATGGATTTGTTATACTTGTAAAGGCAACTGGAGTTAACCAATTGATGCCATCGTATGAAATTTGATAATGTAAATTAGCAGGTATTGAAGTTGACGTATAGTCAACATTAAAAGTTTTTACAGCAATATTAGTAATGCTATTAATAGTCAAAGTTTCTGCAATAGCAAATTGCCAATCTCCAAAAGCAAAGCCTGCCCAATATTCTAAACTGTGGAATATTGAATTAGGGTCAACAACAATACTGTAAGTTGCGTTAATAAAAGCGTGTGCACTAAAATCTAAATTTAAAATGTTAGTTGCAGCCGTTGGCGTGATTGTACTTACTAGCGTTCCATTTTCGTATAATTTTGCAGTTGTTTCAGGACCTATTGAAATAGTTTTATTAAAGCCAATAGAAAATAACCCAGTAGTACTATTCATTGATGAATTGTTGATTGGGTCTAGTGTTATTGGAGCTAATGGTTGGTAAATTTGATATTGAAAGGCTCTAAAATCATCAGAAGGATTGGCTTCAAATCTAGCATCAAAAATATTAGTATCTTCTATCCTATCTCCTTTAGTTGGAGCTGGTTTATTGGTTGTTTTGTAGCCATCGATATAGATTAAATCATGGTTTAAAAGCGTAACCAACCGCTTATAAGTAAAGAAATCGCAAGTATAAAAAAGATACTTATCTACTGGAGTGATGATAGGACGAAGAGTAATTTCTGCCCCTGAAATTTGAGTGTAAGTTTCACTATCGATTTTAGCATCAAAATCATTTTTGAAACAAGCAAGTCTTATTGTTTGAAAATAAGGCTGATTGTCATAAGATATTCCTCTAAAATATCCGTTGTTTTTGTATTCAAAACGGGTTGTTTCTCGCTTTAAACGTTCAGTAATAAAAAAGCCAGAAGAGACCCAATAATTATCCGAAACAGTATGAGTAAGGCGTAAAAAAAGAAGCTCTTGGTAATAATCCTCGCCAATATTTCCAAATTCATAAGCGATTTGTTTTATTCCATTGATATCGGTAAATTCATTTAAGAAAAAGTTTTCGCCAACCTCTAATATCTTAACTACCTGCTGGCAAATATCAATTAATTCAACAAGTAAATTACCACCAAAAGCAATGTCGCTCTCGCAGTTTGATATTTGTAAAAATGTTTCGTTGGGTAATTGTTGAATAAAGCCGTTATAACGTGTCACGTAAGCATCGATGTTGTCATTCATCACTGCTTTGTTGAAATCGTTTTTATATAGTCTTAAGAAACTATTATCTATTGCTCAACATCCGTAATCGTTTTTTAAGGGTTTGACTCTTACAAAAGTATAATTTATTTTAATTTATTCTGAATAAATATAAAAATTAATTTTTGTTTGCCGTAAAGGAGCCTGAAACATTTAGCTTTGAGTAATACAATGAACCGCTAACTTGGACCGGATTAATAGAACCGCTTAAATGTCCAACAATAGTTTTTAATCCATCAGTTGAAATTAATGCACAATCAATATATCCTATATTTACGTTTCCAGTAATCCCCAATGTTTTCCCCAAAACAACCGCATTACTATCACTCGTTACGCTGCCATCAGAATTTACCTTAAATAAAATAGTTCCTGCAGTATTATTAACAGTTGTTGTTCCGGAATAGGTTGCTTTTAAAGTTACGGGGTCAGTGGTTGTTACATTATCAGGTTTTGAACAAGCAAAAGCAATAAACAGTATCGGTAGTAAAAGTAATTTTTTCATAATGGTTTCTTTTTTAAGTTACTACAAAGTTAATTGATACGAAAGCGTTTCTATGTCACTATAAATCACTCCATTTAGGCTGACTTCTGAAAAATGACGAGTATTGCAGATAGGCTGGCTCTTAGCATCATAGCAAACAAAGTATTCTCCCGTAATTTTATACCAATTTACGTTTCCATTTAGATTGTAAATAGCATCATTTACCGTTAAAATACCGTCTGAATAAGTTAAAACAATCACTTTTAGCTCAAATTTTTCCTCTATTTTTAGCTTTAAACTGCCCGTTTTCCAAGTATAATCAAGGCTTTTTCTACAATATCCTTTTATAATTCGCCCATCAATATGTAAACAACGAATAAATCCTCTTGTTGTTCGCATAGTATTCATAAGGTTAAGAACATCGCTAAAACTTGCGAATATCTCCAACTCATAAACCATGTCAGTAATTATTTGTTGGTCTAAGTCTGAAATATTTATGTCGGCACTCTCTACTAGTTCGTCTCCTAAATAACTACTGATCAACTTTGGATTATTCCAAAACTTTAATTTTTTAAGTATTTTATCTTGGTAATTTGATGATGCAGTTCTAAAGAAACTTCCCCATTTTAAAGCCGTTCTTTTAAGTGAATAATAAAGGTTTGGATAGTTATCGAAATTATTTAAACCACTAATTATAGTTACCCTTTCGTTTGTTTCAGTTTGCCAAAATACTTTACTGAAATAGTATTTAATGTTTATAAATTGATCTCCCGAAAAAGTAGGAGTAAAACCTATTGGAGATAATATTAATTCGCTATTTGTTAAAGAAACTACAGTAAAGCTTCCAGCGTTTGTTCCGCTAGTAATCTCGAAATTATCCCCGACTGATATCCCAATTTCAATCCAAGTAAAAGTAACTGTATCAATACTTCCATCACTTGCCATGTTCCATATATGCAACTGATTCAAAGCACTATCATATTGCTGAAACATAGTCATTCCAATAGTTCCATTTCTATCTTCCTCAGGTAATTCTACAATAGAATTAATAAATACTTTTTCGTCATTCTCGTAGGCAGTAGCAGGTTTTGACGTCTGCAAATCGACCATTATTTGAGCTGTTTGCCCTGAACGAATGTATTTTATTTGCTTGTCAAACTTATTGAATGACTGCACGTTTGGAATATTCAATTCTAGTGATGTATGGATATCCTCGCTTGTATTTTCTGACTGGCGATTAGTATCGTAAGTTTCATATCCTAATTTACCATTATTCAGCTTGAACCTATCGTTTCGATATTCCTTAAAGTCTTTTGATGGTGGAACTAAAAAGGAAGCAACCTCAACATTTCTATAATAATCTTTGAACTCTAAAACAGATATATTATCCTCTTGAATTTCATAATCTGCAAACGCTTCAATACTCATAGAGTTAGCGAATGCATCCTCAAATGTTGTTAAAAATGGTCTTGAATATTCTATTGTTTGCCAACTGTCACCGTTCCAAAAGCATAAACCCGTCGGAATTACCGACGTATTGGTGTTGAAAATTAATTGTCCTTCGGTTCCAGCAGGAAGAATATTACTTACAAGCGAAATTTCAGTGATATTTGAATCTAATGGAATCCAATTTGTACCATTCCAAAAGTGAAATCCAACGTGCATCACTCCATTATCAATTGGATTATTAACTACATCGCCTAATTCTTGCCCTATTGGATTATCTGGAGCAATTAAAACAAGTGAGTTATTTGTGTTCATTGACAATAAAGCACGATTGTAACAAGCATTATTGTAATGTTCTCCACCGATATCAAAAGCAGGCGCGATTAATGGCGTTTCATTTATAAACTTAATGCATTGCTTTTTCACATCAATATCACGCACCATATTTACAACAGTATTAATCGCTCTTTGAGTAGTAGTAATGGTTGTTACCATTGAATTAATATGTAATTCTGTTACAAATGTAGCTAGTTCATCAAACCCTTCCATGCTTGCAATAGCATCAAAATAGATATAAAGTTTTTCTTCTATATTTATATCAACTGGGATTTTATAGGTCAAATTAATTGGTAATGGTGCGCTTTCAGAAACTCCGTCCGTAACATTATGTCTCCATATTTCAAACTCAGTAGAAGTATCTAATGTCAAGCCTACACGGCAAATTAAACGAACGTTGCCACTAACACTTAATCCTCTTGCGGTAGCTACATCCCAGAAATAAGAACCATTTACCTGTGAGAATATAAGAGTTGTATTTGTTAATTTTTGAGTGGCTTTTAATACAACAAAATCATTTTCATCTAAATGCATAAAAGCTTCATTTCTTGGAAAACTAATTGTATTTAAAATCTTGCTCGACACAATATTATTACAATTGTTTCCAAAAAAACGGTCTACTCCTAAAACGCCCTCAGCAAAATATGCATCGCTTTTAGCGTAAGCGAATCCGTCTTTATTATTGCTAGAAAAAATACTGCTTTTAATCAATGGCACTGATTTTCGCAATACTTTTAAAGTTGGTGCCGGAGTAATTGGTTCGTTTAAAATATTCTTAGTTCCAAGCAAATCAACACTTGTGGTCAATTGCTTTTTGTAATTAGCAATCTTGTTGTTTTGAATCATATTACATCCAAAATAGGAATAACCGTCCGTGTTTGGATCATTAGCCATATCAAACAAACCAATAGTAAAAGTAAGGCCATCTTTAACCAATATTCTTTCAATCTGACCTTCTGCTCCAAATCTTTTCCACGTTTCTAAAATCCAAGACAAGCCCATATCTAAATACTCGGAAGTTTCTCCTTGTGGATTATGGGTTTGCATTACATTTCGTTTTTCAAATCCCCAGGCATTATAAAACACTTCGTTTGAATGGTCATTGCCGTAAATAATATCAGCTCCAAATCTGCCATCATCTTGAGCGATAACAAAATTAGCGACATCAAAGCCAACGGGTTCTGTAATTTCGTAAGGCTCTGGAAACCCTAAGCTAATAAAATTAAGATAATGGCGAAAACTATTTGTATCAATTGGATTGTTTGGCATGTTAATTAATTTTACCTTTAAACGAAGCTCTTAATCTTAAATCTCTTGAAATAAATACATTTGTTGATTGTGGTTTTTGGCTATTAACCGCAGCAACAATTTTAGAAGCGGACTTGTCAAAATATTTACCCATTTCCGCATAATCAAATTTTGACGATTGGTTTTCCTTCATACCATAGCTAGCAAACATAGTTGATCTAATTACTGCTGAAATATCGGCTGGTATAATTTTGTCTCCTTGCGTGATATCAATTAATTGAGCACCACCTTTTCCCCCATCCGATTTTAAATTCCAATTCTTATCGAAATGTAACTCCGGACCATATTCGTGTGCAATCGCTTTTCCTGTATATGGCGCATAGTCTGTACCTTCTGCAAATGCTGAAATACCGGCTATTTTTGAAACCGTCATTAATCCTTCCGCAATAGTTAAACCAGCTACAATGTATGAGTATGGTGCTGGATAATCAGTCAATGCTTTTGTGGCTCCTTCGTAAGTGTTTATTGTTGCTTGAGCAATTCCGGCAGCCTTACCAACAGCGCTTTCTTTGCCAACAACAGTAATAAACATTGACAAACTATCGTTTAAGCCTTGTTGTTTTGACTTCTGAACTAGCTCATTAGTTTTTATTTCGTTATCTGCTAGTTGCTCTTTTAACTTAGCCGTTTCCTCTGCATTCCCTTTTTGCAATTCTAAATCTTTTTGAAGTCTGATTTTCTCATTCTTCAAATCATTTAAGGAGTTTTGATAAGCGCTTTTACTTAATATTTTAAACTTTTTATCGGCTTCTTTTTCCTCAGTAAGATTGTCTTTTAGTTTAGAATCTAAAAGGGACTTATCAATTTTTAAAGTTTCTTTATGCTTTTTATCTTCTAAAGTCTCAAGCTCTTTTAGGTACGCCAACTCAGCTTGAGTTAAAATTTGATTGTTTTTTAATTTAGCTTTTACTTCCTCAGCATCAAGGCCAGACTTTTTGTCTAGCGCTTCTTTATGCATTTTGAATTCCTCGTCAAGTCTTTTCTTTTCTTGCTCAACTAATAAGTCTGAAAGCTTTGCACCGTCTTTTATTAAAGTTTGATTTCTATAATCGTATAACTCTAGTTCAAAGTCAATGTTTTTCTTTCTTATATCTTCAAGGGCTTTATTTTTTTCAAGTTCTATCTTTTGATATTCCTCTGACTTTTTTTGAAGGATTGCTTTTTCTTCTAAACTACCTTTTTGGATTCCGATAAGTTCCTTGCGTGCTTCTGCTTCTATAATGTTTGACTTCATAGCAGAAACAACTTCAACGTGCGCTAAATTTTCATCTAATGAATGGTTTTGCTGTTCGTATGATGCTATTTGAAAATCAAGCGTTAATTTCATGGTTGAAATAGTCATTTCAGCTAGTTTTTTTTCAGCTTCTAGTTTTTTCTTGGCTTGTTCCTCTGCTTTTTTATCGCCATCCTCTTTTTTCTTTTGAGCCTTTTCGCTTAACGAGTCAATCATGTTTTGAGATTTCTCTCTAACAGTTATTCCTTCGCCATCTATTTCAGCCTTTTTAGTCATTATTTCTCTAAAATTATCTATTTCCTTACTAGATATATTTGATTTTTTCTTTAGACTCGCAAGCGCTGCTTGATCTCCTTTTTCAAGTAGTTTTATTTCTTCATCAGTAATTTTCCCTTCATTTTTCAATTTTTGAAGGTTTAAATCCATTTCAGACTGCCACATAGCAACCTTTTTGTTGTGCATTCCTTCTTCTAAAAGTTGAACTTGTTTAAGTATTTTAACCCTATCCTCTTCGCTGGTAGTTCTATTTCTAGCTTGTAGCATTAAATCTTTGATTTGATTTTCTACATTTTTACTTTCGATGGCATAGTCTTTTTGTGCGTTGGTTAGCTTTCTAGTTTGAGCTTCTAGTTCTGCTCCACGTTTAGCGGTTTCGGCCATTTCTTTACCGAGTTTATTAACAGAATCAATTGGGTGGGCGATGAAGTCTCCAATTTTACTAATTAAATCCCCAACGCTTTTAATGTTTACAACGAATTGAGTTATTTTATCAGATAACATTTCAACTACTGCGCCAACCCCAGCCAATGCATCTTTCAAGAAGTTCATTAGCGGTCTAAAATTGGAAAGCCCTTCTGCTAACAATGCAACTGCTGCAATAATTAAACCTATTCCAATAGCTGCTAAAGCAACTCCAAGAGTCACAACGGCTCCGGTTGCTACTCCAGTTGCTCCGGCAAATAGTAATTGAGCTCCAGCCCAAAGGTTTGTGAATACCGTTCCGCTTTCTGCAGTATCATTGGCAACTTTACTAGCCGTATTGGCTACAGATTGAGCTTCTGTAGTTTCTTTTATTGAAGTAGTATTTCTTTTAAATCCAATCGCTATCCTTTCAAGTCCTTCGGTCATTTTTGCGGAATGCTGTTCTGCTGGCTTAAAGAAGTTTACTATACTCTCTCCGGCTCCTGTAACTGTACTCTTTAAATTGCTAACAATTCCACCTCCGGACTTCATTTCGTTGCCCCATTCTTTGGCGTTTTCTGTTGACTTTTTCAAGTAACCACCAAAGCCTTCTATTACAGTTCTAGCATCACTAAAAGCGCCCGACCAATTTCCACTAGCAACATTGCCTTTAAGACTATTGATACTTCCGTTAATCATTTCAAAATGGCCTTTTAGTTCATCGGAATAGCTTCCAACCAACGCTCTATTATCTCCGGCAGTTTTAGAAATATCTCGATAAGAATCGTTTAATAATTTTGATTGAGTACTCGCGTCTTTGAAAGCTTTTTCAAGGTCTTTATATTCTTGAGTATTTTTTTTACCATCCAAAGCCATTAATGTCATTTGAGCCCCGAGCTCTTTTGCTTTTAATGTGCTTTCATTTATTTGGGCGTTTAGTTTTTGTAAAGCCGTAGCGCTTTCGTCGTTTGATTTAGCGAAGTTTTTATTTTCTTGTACTGCTTTTTGAATTTGAAGATTAACTGCTGCAATCGCTTTCCCTTCTTCTCCTTGTAGCTTTTCAAGCTTTGCTTTGGCTTCTGCAACCTTATCGGTTTCTGTTTTTGCAGTTTTTTGTAGATTGATATAATCTTTTAAGCCGTCGACTTTGGAAAACTCTTTGACTGCCTTTTCAGCATTAACAGCTAAATCAAGTAAGTCTTTGACATTTTTCTTAATAGCATCATTGAATTGACCTAGTTGATCAATACTTTCTTTTAGTCCAGGGATTTCAAATTCTTGCGCCATTACTTCTATTGTTTATTTGCTTTGTATTTTTTATCTAATCTGTTTAATGCTGAAACCCATGTAGTAACTACAGTCTCGTTTCTGTTTATGTGATATCCATTCTCAAGAAGTAGTACTATGGTATTTTCAAAATCTTGATTTCTATCTTGCAAATCTTCTTCTTCCTCATCCGGAACAGCACTATTGATTCTTGAGATATCATTTTTGATTAATCCAATATTAGCATTAAGGCTTTTTTCTGTAATTTTATATTGCTTTAAAATATCGGTTACATCAATCCCTTTATCAATAGCATACTTTGCGATTTGAAGAACTTGCAATTTTTTACCTAGATGGATTACCTTAGATTTCTTTTTTAGAATATTAATGGCATAAGCATTATTCGAAATCTTCAAAAATTCATCAAGAATATTTAACCAAGCGCTTTGAATTTCATCATCACTAACAATTGAATTTCGATTGCGTTTTAAATAACTGAAATCATTATTGTTGGCAACCTCATTAAAATTGTGAATTGGCAACTCAGAGCACTTGGTAAATAATAGTTCGGTATTATTCTGCTGTTGCTTCTGTTGCTTGTTCGTCTTGAACTTGTTCAGTATTTTTTTTAGCATTTTTACCTTGTCTTTTTGTTTTTGAAACTACCTCAGCGCCTTCTACATTCATTTCTGAAACTCCAGAAGAAGGAATGTATGGTTTTTCTGTTCCGTCAGGTAAGTAATAACAACAAATACCCAAAGCATCAGTCAAGTCTATTTCTTTACGAATGAATGCGTGCTTAACTGCTTTGTGAACATAGACAACATGAATTTCGCCTGTTTGTTCCGTTAAAGTTTTTGCTTGATGTAGCTTTTCTTTGAATCCGTTTGCTTCTTTACAACTGCACATGATATTATTTTTTTAAAGTTTGTAATTTTTCTTGAGCGACAATAAGTCTTTCAACTTGTCTACGCGCTTCATTTGTTTTTTCTATAAACAAATCCATTTCTTTAATGGCATTGTCTAATCCTGGTATTGAAAACTGTTTTCTTTCTTTTGACATGGTTATTTTAATTTAAGATTAGTATTTAAAATTTGCTTTGCTTTTTCAATAGCAATAAGCGTAAATCGTTCTATGTTTTTATCTTGTAATCCGAAGATTGAAGGTCCTATTTTTTCTATCAATTCAGACGTTTTTGAATCTGAACTATCAAAATCAAACACTAAATCATTTGATTTTTCCATTGGAAGTAAATATGTAGAAGCTCTAAAACTTCCGGTATCAAGAAGATTATATCTATCCCCTTCCTTTTTTTTACCTCCAGATAATATTTCTGTCATTTTAGTATAATATCCTAAAACCTGACCATTTGAATCCTCTCCTTTATCCCATTGGGATAACTGTAAATCTAAAACCTCTTGATTGCTATCTAGTTCAGCCGATAAATCATTCATAAATTTATCAGTAGAATAGTTTTGAATATTTTCTGCAAACTCGAATAGGTTCATGTTTTTTGTTTAAAAAAAAGCCCCTCCCAATTAGAGAGAGGCTTTTTATAATATTGAATCGACAATTAGTCAGTCAATGAAACTGCTAAAGCATTAGATTGGTAGAATTGAGAGTTCTCAATATCTGCAACCGGTAAGTTAAGAACAGAGTCAAACAATTGAATTACTCTATCGCCAGCAGTTAAACCTGTTGGAGTATAAGTACCGTCGTTATTATCTACCCAAGTAACTGCAATTGGAGCTCCAGTAGCAGCATCTTTAACCAAAATGTTTTCAGTTGTAAGACCTTCAATTGGAGAAGTTCCATCACATCCAGCCAATACGTTCAATCTAAATTGAGTAATATCTAAAGAGGTACCACTATTTGAAATCACAACGTCTTGTTTACCTTTAATCTCAGTGAAGTAAGTATCATCAGCAGAATCAACTTTAAAGCTTCTTCTTGTGTTGTAACCTTTAGTTCCATCTTGAGATAATTGGATGTCAATTGTTACCATAGCGATTTTAGAACCACCATCATTTACAGTCTCGTTTCCTGGAATGAAAACGTTAAGATCATAACCTCTCAATTTACCTGCCTTGTTATCAAAGAATAATCTACCTTCTGAGTCTACCACAAGAAGTTCCCAATTCTTTTTAGACAAACTATGTAATGCTTTCACATAACAAATATTTGCTTCTACATCTGGATTGAACTCGTAAAGACCATTAGATACAAATAACTTTCTTTTGTTAGGTAACGTTTGATAGTTAGTTTTTGCCCCAGCTTCTGAAACTGATAAAATGTCGTTGATAGGAATCAAAAGACCCCTTTTAATAAGCCCTGCAATTGTTGTTTTTGATAAAACATCAGTTGCATCAAGATTTGCTCTTGGACTAAGAAGAAACATTTTCACAATGTCTCTCATAGCAACCTTACATCCGTCAAACCAAGTTCCTCTTGGGTTTGAGTCGCAATTTTCTAAGTCAGTTTTAACTGCCATAATTATTGTATTTAGAAATTAAAATTTAATTTTTTGGTAGGCAATCAGACAAAAAATGAATGATGCAATCAAAAGATATAGCATCCCAAACGTCTATTACCTTCCCGTCTTTTTTATTCTCTGAGTAGTTAGCTCTAAAAATCTGTTTGATATTGGCAATCTTGTCAACATAAACGTATTTCTTAAACTTTGAACTTCTCATTAGCTTTTCAAACTTTTCAATGATTTGGTCTAAAACAAATCTTGTTGTTTGAACTCGTGTTTGTACTAGCTTATCGCTATCGCTATTAATAGCAAAAACCAACCTTGCCGTTGGATACGTGTAGAAAGCCTGCGCATTGTTGTTGTGTGTTTCCTCAAGAGGATAAACAAGCCAAACCAATGGATATTTATCTTTAGTTTGAGTAAGAAAAACATTCAACTCTTGCTGAGTGCCAAATCCAAAACGCAAAGGAGTTGGTGTTTGGCCATGAAAAGGATTTCTGCATTGTATTCCCATTCCAAAATCATCAGAAAGAAATGCACCAACCGGATAAGTATAATCCGAACCAATAGAGTCAAAAACGTTTTTAAGTGCCTTTTCAATTGGTTGCATTAGAACTTAGTTTTATAGGTTAGGTAACAGTTTCTTTTCCATGTAGGATAATCAGCTTTATTGTCATGCAAGAATTGATATAAACATGTTTCGTTTACCCTACCAATTACAGAAGAAACAAACTCATTGTAACGATCTATTCTCTTTGAGAAATTAGAAACCGTTGTAGAGTTTTCTCCTGTCAATACTTGCTGGCCACTTCCTGTTGATAAAGAGCGATTAATAAGCAAATAATGGTAGTAGATGTAATCAGCAATAAAACTGCTTTTACTCTCTGATACTTCACCGCCTATTAAGTATTGATCTGTTTTTATAAATCCAGGCCATACTCTAGTAGTGCAAGTCTCAGAACCACAACCGCAACCACATCCACCAAATAAAAAAGCTAACGTCCACGCTTCACAATCTGTTTGCGGTGGAGCAGTATAGGAATATCCGTTTACTAATCTTTTTATAGGTTCAGTAGCGCTATCTTTTAAAGTGAATTCTGTTGCGCCAGAAAGCAATTCAAAACTATCAATCAATTCTTTGTACAAACACTCGCCTAAAATTTCTAACAAACATTGTTTTTCGTAAAGCGCAATAAATCTAGCCAACTCAATATTTAAGCTACCGTTCTCGGTAACATTAGCAATTTTAATCGGTTCAAATTCAAAAAATAAAGGCTTTACGAAATACATTGTTTATCTTTTTTTAGGTTATTACTCTTCTTTGTCAAGATCAGCATCAGAAGGACCTCTTCTTTCTGCTAATAGTTTAACAACCCCGTTTTTGTTATACAAGTCAAAAGCTACTCTGGAAATTCCAGAAAGTTTAGTTCCTTTTTTAATCGTTCTAAAGTCAGCCGTGAACTCTACGTCCAAACTATCCAATAAATTGATTAATACTTCTTTTGACGGGTCATTTGCTGCAGCATCTGCGTAATCAGAATAAACATCTGATAAACTGAAAACTCCTGTTGTTGGAGCTGCGTTTGTTTCTGCTGCCGTCTCTACTACTGGTGCATCTGCTGGTGCTGCTGGTGCTTGATTTTTCTCTGCCATGATTTCTATGGTATTAATTAATATTATTATTTTTGTTTTAAAATCCCGCCATCAATAGACAGCGGGAGATTGGTTTTTTTTCAACTACGCTGTTAACAATGTAATTGAGTTAGTGAACGTATCTTTGATGATACCTGTTCTAAGTGCTGTTGGAACGTTAACCGCAACATATTTCTCAAGTAAGTGAGATTTTTTGTTTGTTTTAAGGTCATTTCCTTCGTAAGCCTCTACATATTCAATGCTTCCGTCTAAACCTACTTTAACAGACATTAAGTCTCCAACAACAAAATCATCATCAGCAAAAGATGGATCCGGCTCTAAGATAATTTTGTGAGTTCCGAAGTTGATAGAACCATCAACGATGTTGATAGAACCATAATTTTGCAATAAGTATGCATCGTTAGTAGTTCCTCTTAACGTTTTCATAGCGCTATACTTGAAGATTGAAAGTCTAATAACGTTTGGAACGTAACCTAATTTCAATAATGATGCAATAGCCTCAATTAATACGTCATACTCATTTGGTGCTGCATAGTGAGCTTGAGCAGTAGCAGGAGAAAACCCCGTACCAACTGAATTGATTTTAGCAATTACAACTTCCGGAATTGTTTTGTTGATCATTGCAACCAAAGTGTTGTAGAATGATGTAACAAACGTTGGGAAGAACTTACGCATTTGGCTTGTTGTTTTAAACAATGTAGGAACTGGTTTAGCAGTTTCGCTAGAAGCAGACCATGAAGCTTTAGATACCGGTTTCTCTACTCCCTCAGACGTTACCGACATGTTGATTGTACGAGTTTCAGAGATTGTAACCAATTGCTCGCCATTTAATGGCAATACGTCGCAATAGTCTAAAATGTTAGACGTTGGGATTGGTTTTTTGAAGATACCAGGAATTAATTGAGCGAAGTATTGAGTAATACTAGACACTGCTCCTGTAATAGTTCCATTCGCTGCAGCATTAGGGAAGTTTTCAACACCCATAGCATCATCACCTGTAAAGGATTTGATTTGGATTTTCTCTCCTTGCATACCTTTGTTTGTTCCTTCATGGATAGCTTTTAACTCAGCTTGCAATTCTGCTGCTTTTGCCCCTATGAAGTTACTTTGCGTTGGTTTTTTCGCCAACTCTTCACCTTGTTTTTTTACAATTTCCTCAAGTTCTTTGTTTGCTTTTTCGGCAGCCTCGATTTTACGTGTAAATAATTCTGTAACCGTCTCAATCGCTTTATCAACAAATGATTTTGACGTCTTGTTTTCCATTCCTTCTGCCATAGCATCTAGGAATTCACCGTGCAATTTTGCTTGTTCTGCGGTCTCCATTGCTTTAAAAGACTCCTCAGAAATGTTTTTTTCTTGTAAAAAAGCTTTAAACTTCTTCATGTTTTCTTAATTTTTAGATTAAACTTGTGTAATAACTCTTTTGAGTGTCAGGTGACGGCTCTTCTTTTTCTTCAAGTGGTTTCTCGGCTTGAATTTTATTTTCAATAGTCATGTCAATTGTTGGGGTTGCAAAACAACTTCCTTTAACGACAGCACTACCTTCGTCTCTTATTTTTGCTTCGGTAACAGCATAAAACCAATTTACCATCGCTAAATCTTCTTTGTTTGCGCAAAGTGGGGCGTATTTATCCCAATTCTCTTTATATTGAGTTGCTTCTGGCTCTTCTGAGTTAAGGCAGAAGTATTCTTTTACATACTCCATTCT
>CAIRMK010000354.1 GCA_903879645.1 uncultured Bacteroidota bacterium | reverse complement strand
TAGCTGCATCGTATCTTGCCGAAGTTTGATGGGCTTGTTTATATATAGCTTCGTTAATATGATTGATTGTATAAAAGCGAGTTTCCAAAATATTGTTTAGCGTATCTCGATCGGGTGGACTAGGACGAAATATCATACCAATTAATGGCGGATTTGCTCCAATATGAAAAAATGAACTAAAAATTGCTAGGTTTTCATTCTTGTTTTTATCAGCAGTTCCGACTAAAGCAACGCTTTTAAATCCGCCTAAACTATTGATTAAATGAACGCGTTCTTGTTTTTCTAATAGTTCAATTTGATTTTTATTGAGATGAATTTTAGTCATTTTATATTGCAATTATGAAAGATGAAGCCACTTTTTATCGCTGTTCAGTTTGAAAGTTCCGATGTGTACTTTGTTCCATTCGTTTGGAGCAATTAACGAAAGAGAATTGCTTCCGTCTTCGTTTGCATACAAATGATATATTTCTCCTATTACTGGTTCAAATGAAAATTTAGCACTGTACAGTAATTCATTCCATTCATATTCCTTCATTAGGTTTTCATACTGAAGTTTAAGCTCGTTGAATTTATTTTCAAATTCTTTGTTCACATTACTAATGCCTCTGCTTTTCCAGGACACCACATCGTCCATTTTGATTACAGGAGCCCCAACATTTGTGGAATAAGTCAACAAACTAGCATTGTATCCTTGATCATCTGAATACACAACATTATCAGGTCTTTCTTTTTCCATTATATTATCGTTTAGAAATTTTATTGTTTGAAATGGCGCGTTGTCGATTGCACTTAAATCTATCTATATCAGCAACACGCTTGGCAACATGTTTCGTTTTACAGTTTTCAACACGTTTGCGCCACAGTATGTAACTACTAAATTTTAACTCTTTTTTCATCAACGCTTTTACATCCGCTTCCGATAATCCGAATTGAAATTGTATGGCATCAAAAGGCGTTCTATCTTCCCAAGCCATCTCAATTATTCTATCTAATTGAACATCAGAAATGTGATTGTTTTCTATAGCTGTACTACTAGTCTTCAAATTATTCTTGTTTACTGTTTATTGAAAATAATTAAACAAAATTACAACTTTTATCTAGCACTACCCTTTATTTTTAATTTAATTATAATAACATACTTTCCTGTAGTACCAAAAAGTGTTTATTTTTGTTGAAAAATATATTTGACACTATGCAATCAATAGAAGCCAACGGATATTCTATCTATTTTAATGAAAAAGGGTATGATGCAATTAATGAAATCATTGTAGAGAAAAAATATTCCTCTCTATTCCTATTGGTTGACGAACATACTAATGAGTTGTGTTTATCCAAATTTTTGCCTCAATTGGCTACGGAAGTCCCTATAGAAATCATTGAAATTGAATCAGGTGAAGGTATTAAGAACATTACCACCTGTGTTGAAATTTGGTCCATTCTTTCCGATTTAGGTGCTGATAGAAAAAGTGCAATTATCAACCTTGGAGGAGGCGTGATTACCGATATTGGTGGATTTATAGCTTCTACTTTCAAAAGAGGCATTGACTTTATTAATGTCCCAACTACTTTATTAGGAATGGTTGATGCTTCTATTGGTGGAAAAAATGGCGTGGATTTAGGGAATTTAAAAAACCAAATTGGAGTGATTAATATTCCACAACTGCTTTTGATTGATACTAGTTTTTTAGAAACATTACCTCAAAGAGAAATGCGTTCAGGATTGGCTGAAATGCTGAAACATGGTTTGATATATGATAAAGACTATTGGCAGCAATTTCTAGATTTAAGCCAATTGAATTTTGATGATTTAGACCCACTCATTTATCGTTCTGTGGAAATTAAAAATGAAATTGTAAAGCAAGACCCCACTGAAAATGGAATTAGAAAGGCATTGAACTTTGGGCATACTTTAGGTCACGGGATTGAAAGTCATTTTTTAGAAACAGAAACACCCCTCCTACACGGTGAAGCTATTGCTATTGGGATGATTCTAGAAAGTTATATTTCTAAAGAAAAAGGATTGCTCACTAATGAGGAATTTCATGAAATAAAATACATCATTACTAACCTATTTGACGAGCATCTTATCACTGATAATGACGTGCAAGCCATTCAAGACTTACTCATTCATGACAAGAAAAATGAGTATGGGAAAGTACAATTTGCATTGCTAAATGGTATTGGAAAAATAATAATTAATCAATCGGTTGAAAATGAATTAATTATTAGTAGTTTTAAAGATTACAGATTGTAACATTATTTTTATAAAAAATATTGCAATTCGCTTGTTTTATTTTTTACATTTGCGCTGATGATAAGAAACAACAACACTAATGCTACTAGCACTTTCACGCTAAAAACCAATACCGGATTTCAAGTATTGTGTGTTGCATTTTTGACATCCATTAGAACTATTTTAGGCTTGTTTTTAGAGATTATCAAATCGGAGACTGAAAAACTACCTATTGTATATGCTAATATTAGAGTTTGAATGATAGATTAATTTCATTTTAATATTAATCTAAATCCAATACATCAAACACTAATGAATACAAAATATTTCGACTTAATCAATCAGACTTACTACTTTCCTCAAGAAGAATTTACCTTAAGCAAAGAAAATACACTTCAATTTCACAATATTGATTTGATGAAATTGGTGGAGCAATATGGCACCCCGTTAAAATTCACTTATTTACCACAAATTTCTAATAACATTAAAAAAGCCAAAAACTGGTTTCGTAATGCTATGGAAAAAAACAAGTATGAAGGTAAATATTACTATTGCTATTGTACCAAAAGTTCTCATTTTGAATACATCATGAATGAAGCATTCAAAAACAATATTCACATTGAAACTTCATCAGCGTTTGATATTAATATTGTTGAGAATTTATTAGAAAAAGGAAAAATCAACAAAAGCACTTATATTATCTGTAATGGTTTTAAAAGAGATCAATATGTAACGAATATTGCTCGATTGATAAATAATGGTCACAAAAACACCATTCCCATTATTGATAATTATGAAGAACTGGACTTACTTCAAGCAGAAATCAAAGGAAAATTCAAAATCGGAATTCGAATTGCTGCAGAGGAAGAGCCAAAATTTGAGTTCTATACTTCTCGTTTGGGAATTGGATATAAAAACATCGTTCAGTTTTATAAAAAACAAATTCAAGATAATGATAAGTTGGAGTTGAAAATGCTTCACTTCTTTATCAATACAGGGATTAATGATAATGCTTATTACTGGAATGAATTAGTAAAATGTATTAAAGTATATATTGCACTTAAAAAAGAATGTCCATCACTTGATGGTTTGAATATTGGAGGTGGATTTCCTATTAAAAATTCATTAGCATTTGAATACGATTACCAATATATGATTGACGAAATCATCAATCAAATTAAAATTGCTTGTGAAGAAGCTGAAGTGGATGTACCTAATATTTTTACCGAGTTTGGTTCGTTCACAGTGGGTGAATCTGGTGGCGCCATCTATCAAGTGTTGTATCAAAAACAACAAAATGATAGAGAAGCTTGGAATATGATTGATTCATCATTTATCACCACTTTACCAGATACTTGGGCGATTAATAAACGTTTCATCATGTTAGCTGTTAACCGTTGGAATGATTCTTACGAAAGAGTATTACTAGGAGGAATGACTTGTGATAGCGACGATTATTACAATTCAGAACAAAACATGCACGCTATTTATTTACCAAAATACAACAAAGAGAAACCCCTATATATTGGCTTTTTCAATACAGGAGCTTACCAAGAAACCATAGGAGGTTTTGGAGGTTTACATCACTGTTTAATTCCACAACCAAAACATATTTTGATTGACCGGGATGAAAACGGAATTCTTGCTACCGAGGTGTTCTCTGAACAACAAACGGCAGAAGATGTTTTGAGAATTTTGGGTTATACTAATAAATAGGATTAAAAAAATAAAAAACTGTTTGAAGTTTTAAAAAAATAGTTTTTCTTTGGACTCCAAACTACAACAAATAAATTTAAACAAACAAAATGAGCAAAGGACCAATAAGTCAGTTTATTGAAAAGAACTACCTACATTTCAATTCAGCTGCTTTAGTAGATGCTGCCAAAGGATATGAGCAACATTTATTGGAAAATGGAAAAATGATGATTACTTTGGCGGGGGCCATGAGTACTGCCGAATTAGGAAAATCATTAGCAGAGATGATTCGTCAAGACAAAGTGCATATTATTTCATGTACAGGAGCTAACCTTGAGGAAGACATTATGAATTTAGTAGCTCATAATTCTTACAAAAGAGTTCCTAACTATCGCGATTTAAGTCCGCAAGAAGAATGGGATTTATTAGAAAATCATTACAACAGAGTTACCGATACTTGTATTCCAGAAGAAGAAGCTTTTAGAAGATTACAAAAACATATTCATGCTATTTGGAAAGATGCTAATGACAAAGGTGTTAGTTATTTTCCGCATGAATTTATGTATCAAATGCTAAATTCAGGGGTATTAGAACAATACTATGAAATTGATCCAAAAGATTCTTGGATGTTGGCTGCCGCTGAAAAAAACTTACCAATTGTAGTTCCAGGATGGGAAGACAGTACAATGGGTAATATTTTTGCTTCGTATTGTATTAAAGGTGAATTCAAACCTACCACTATGAAAAGTGGTATTGAATACATGATGTGGTTAGCGGATTGGTATCCAAAGAATTCAGGTGGTAAAGGAGTTGGTTTCTTTCAAATTGGTGGTGGTATCGCAGGAGATTTCCCGATATGTGTAGTACCAATGTTATATCAAGATATGGAAATGCATGATATTCCGTTTTGGAGTTATTTCTGTCAAATTTCCGATTCTACAACTAGTTATGGTTCGTACTCTGGTGCGGTTCCAAATGAAAAAATTACTTGGGGTAAATTAGACATTCATACACCTAAGTTCATCATTGAATCGGATGCTACAATCGTTGCTCCTCTAATTTTTGCTTATTTATTAGATTTATAATACCATTTTATGAGAAGAATTATTGTTGATTATGCTAAGCTAACAGGCGACATATTAAACTTATTAGTAGAAAAATTTCCTGACGGATATGATGACTCTGATATCATCCGTTTTAGAAATGCTCAAAATGAACTTATCGAAGCTGTTGAAGTTAAGACTGAAGACACTATTTATTTAGTAAAAGTAAGTACGAAATTGGCCAGCCGAATGGAAAAATTTGACGAAGATGATGATTTAGATTCAGTAATTGAGCCAATCATACCAGTTGCTGGTTTGGATGATGATGAAGATGCTTCTGATGATGATGATGTTGAAGTTGATTTATTAAAAGACAAAGGTGGTTCAGATGATGGCGACGACGACGAAGATGATGAAGATGATTTGCCTTCTGACAATTTTGACGACGAAGACGACGATTTAGAATAATTCAAAGTCAAAGAATATACTATAAAATCCCAAATTCCATATTACTATTGGAATTTGGGATTTTTAGTTTTATCTATTTTTATTTGATAGCAGTTCTACAAATATCTTTCCTCAAAAACTTTTTGATGATGGTTTTGATGTCCGATAATTACAAAACCAATGGCTCTCACCGACATTGGATTATTGGACGCTATTCCACTTCGCAACAATTGTGTTTCATTGAATGATTTGAACAATAATAAAGTAGCGTGGCGGACCGCCGACAATTCAGTTAGTAATTCCATGATACTTCTATTGTTTGCATTAGCTTCGTCTACATAATCATTTTCTTCAAATCCTGACAATTCGGTGGCATCCTTTCTGGCAAAGCAGAGTGCTCTGTAGGCAAAAATGCGTTCTGCATCTATCAAATGTTGGATGATATCCTTAATTGTCCATTTGCCTTCTGCATACTGATAATCAAATTTATCCATTGGAATGTCTTGAACAAACTTAATGAATCGGTGCAAGGAGATTTCAAGTTCTTCTATCAAAGTATATTCTTCTGAAACTTGAGCAATATAATTGCCATAATAAGAAGCGTATTCACTAGGTTGTAATTGGGAGGGTTTCATTATTTAAAACTATTTTATATTAATTTTTCAGTATCTAATTAAGCAGAATTTCGACTCGCATTGGTATTTCCAAACAAGGAACGCGTTACTAATTTTTCATACACAGGAAGCAATTTATCTTCACTATTAAACTCTTTGATTAAATTAATCATCATCAAAGCATATTGTTGGATGGTTAATAAAGGCAAGACAATATCTTCTCTCATTTTAATAGAAGCTTTTCCGTCGGGATAGTTTTCCATCAGTTCATTGTGCCCAGCAATTTTCAACAACAATCGTTTGGTTAATAAGAATTCGTCGTAAATTATTTGCCAAAAATCACCAAATTCAGGATCTTTTTTCATGTATTGGGTCAAAGGAAAAAAGGATTTTGCCAACGACATCATACTGTTTTCCAAAAGAGTTCTGAAAAAAAGTGAGGAATCAAATAGCGATTGTACTTTTTCCCATTGATTAGTTTCTTCATAATGTTTTAATGCTGTTCCTACACCAAAAAATCCGGGAACATTTTGTTTCATTTGACTCCATGAACCTACAAACGGAATGGCACGCAAATCATCAAAGTTCAGTTCACTTCCCGAGTTTCTTTTAGAAGGACGGCTGCCAATATTGGTTTTAGAGTAATAATTCAGCGTGCTCATTTTTTCCAAATAAGGAATAAATTTGGGATGATTTTTAAAACTCAAATATTTATCAAAGCTTATTTGAGCTAATGCATCTATTATATTTTTATTGTCTGCAGTTAAATTAGGTTCTTCTTTATTGAAAATTTGATTGGAAACTCCGGCACTCAATAGATTTTCAATATTATAACGACACGATTCGGGAGTTCCAAAATTAGAACTGATGGTTTGCCCTTGGATAGTCAATTGAATTTCATTGTTTTCTATAGTAGAACCTAAAGATGCATAAAATTTATGGGTTTTCCCACCACCACGAGCCGGCGGCCCGCCACGACCGTCAAAGAAAATCACTTTGATTCCATATTCTCTAGAGATAGCTGTGATGTTTTCTTTCGCTTTAAAAATTCCCCAATTGGCCATTAAGTAACCGCCATCTTTGGTCCCATCGGAAAAACCAAGCATTACGGTTTGAGTATTACCTCTATTTTTCAGATGAGCAGCATATTCCTTATTAGTGTATAATTGTTCCATTATAATATCGGCATGATGCAAATCTTCAATAGATTCAAATAATGGCACTATATCTACAGTTGGTTTTTTCCAATTGCATAATTTGAATAATGTGAATGCTTCCATTACATTTTGCGCACTTTCATTGTTGGAAATGATATAGCGATTGGCTCCTAACTCTCCATTATTTTCTTGTATTTTCTTAATGGCAATTATAGATTCTAAGGTTTGTCTAGTCATTTCATCCTTATACATCTCTGGAAATAGACTCCCTGAAATTTTTGATAGTATTTTTAATCGATCTTTCTCTGATGATTTAAAATAATTGGTGTATTCTTCATGACCTGAACTACTAAAAGAATCAAATAAAGTTTTAATTACATGACTGTGAATTTTACTATTTTGACGGATATCTAAGGAAGCAAAGTGAAATCCAAATAAGTTGACTTTATTAATCAAATCATTTATTTCATCACTATATAATGATTGATGTTTTTCAATACAAATAGATTTTATTTGGTTCAATTTATCTTTCAATTCCGGTAAGGATATAAAAATTTCTCCCGAAGAATAGAATACCGAACGATATAATTTATTTTCCAATTCAGCTATAATAACATCTATACCAGAGAATGTTAGCTTTCTTTTTAGTTTTCTAATATCAATATAGTAGCATTTCAAAATAGAAGTTCGCAGCCTGTTGGCTACTTTCAATGTGATTTCACTAGTCACAAATGGATTTCCATCTCTATCCCCTCCCGGCCAAAATCCTAGATTTATAATTGAATTGGAAATAGGCTTGTCTTTAAAAATATTCTTTTGAATGTATTGCAACATTTCGCCTGATGTTTGATAAAACACATTTTCTAGATACCAAATCAAACTCACTGCTTCGTCAAAAGGCGTTGGTTTTTCTTTTTTAATGAAGGGTGTTTTTCCTAATTGTGCCAATAATTCTTTGATTTTATTCAAATCATTATTGCGAATGGCTTCTGTTAAATCGGTAATGATTCCTAAAACAGCACCTGGATAGAATTGTGTTGGATGGGCCGTTAAAACTGTTCTTACTTTGAAATCATCTAAAAAAGTAGTGAGTTCCTCTTTCAATTCTTTTGTATCG
>CAIRMK010000353.1 GCA_903879645.1 uncultured Bacteroidota bacterium | reverse complement strand
CCATAACATAGGTTTTTTTACAACATTTTTGCTGTAAAAATAAACAGTGATAATTATTGCAATAGCGGCTCCATGACTAGCTAATCCAGCGAATCCAGTGAACTTAAATTCTGGTTCAAATTTGAAAGGTAATAATATTTCTAATGGATGATTTCTAAAATATTCCCAATCATAAAAAAACACGTGTCCTAATCGTGCTCCTAATAAAGTTGCTAAAACCGTCCAAATAAAAAGGGTGTCTAGTTTTTCTAAAGATTCTTTTTCATTTATGAAAATCTTTTTCATTATGTACCAACCTAGACCAAATGCTATAACAAACATTAAGCTATAAAATCTAATGTTTATAGGGCCTAAATGTATTCCTTCTGATGGATTCCAAATCATTTTTTTTGGGGTTTTATTGTATGATAATTATCAAAAATAGTAATTTTAAATGTATTATTTTTTAAAAATATGTTATTTGTGCGAACAATTTTTTTCTGGTACTGGGTCGTAACCACTTTTTCCCCAAGGGTGGCAACTTAGTATTCGTTTGACCCCAAGAAAAGTCCCTATAAATAATCCGTGAATTTTTAATGCTTCTAGAAAATAATTAGAGCAAGTGGGTTGAAAACGGCAGGTTGCTGGTATAAATGGAGAAATGGCTTCTTGATAAAAGCGAATGATAATAATTAAAGGAAAAATTAGGATTCTTTTTATCGTTTGCATTAGGTGATTTATATACTAAAGGAAGTTCCTTCTTTTCCATCTTTTAATTGAATCCCTAATGCTAAAAGTTTATCTCGAATTTCATCTGAAAGAGACCAATTCTTGTTTGCCCTAGCTTCGTTTCTCATTTCGATTAGCATTTCTACCACTCCTTCTAATTTTTCAGAAGAGTTATCTGATGATTTTTCGTTTTTAATTCCTAATACATCAAATATAAATGATTTTAAAGTAGTTTTCAAAACTTGTAAATCGGAAACTGTTATCGTTTCACGTTTGTCATTTAAAACATTTACGAATCGAATTCCTTCAAAAAGATTAGCAATTAAAATTGGAGTGTTAAAATCATCATTCATGGCATTATAGCAATTTTGTCTCCAAGATGCTATATCTATACTTGATGAATCATTAGTTTCGATAGAATCAATTATTGACATTCCTTCCATCAATCTGTCAAAACCTTTTTCGGCTGCTAAAATAGCATCATTTGAAAAATCGAGTACACTTCTATAATGAGCCTGAAGCATAAAAAAACGAGCAACATTAGGCGAAAATGGTTTGCTTAAGAAAGGGCTTTCACCTGTAAATATTTCACCAGGAAGGATATTGTTTCCTGTTGATTTTGCCATTTTTTTACCATTTAAAGTTAGCATATTGGCATGCATCCAATAATTAACAGGACTATTTCCTGTACAAACTTCATTTTGTGCAATTTCACATTCGTGATGTGGGAATTTTAAATCCATTCCACCACCATGTATATCAAAAGTTTCCCCAAGATATTTAGTGCTCATGGCGGTACACTCTAAATGCCAACCAGGAAAACCAATTCCCCAAGGAGAGGGCCAACGCATTATGTGCTCTGGTTCTGCTTTTTTCCAAAGCGCAAAGTCTTGAGTATTTTTCTTATCGCTTTGTCCTTCAGTATCTCTCGTATTGGCAAGCATATCCTCAATGTTTCGACCACTTAATTTGCCATAATTATGGGTTTCATTAAATTTTACTACATCAAAATAAACCGAGCCATTTGTTACATAAGCATATCCTTTGTCAATGATTTCCTGTACAATTTGAATTTGCTCAATAATATGTCCCGTTGCAGTAGGTTCAATACTAGGTGGTAAAAAGTTGAATTTATCTAAAATATTATGAAAATCTACAGTATAACGTTGCACGATTTCCATTGGTTCTAATTGTTCAACACGAGCTTTTTTTGCAATTTTATCTTCACCTTCATCTACATCATCCACAATATGCCCTACGTCGGTTATATTTCTAACATAGCGTACTTTATATCCTAAGTGAAGAAGGTATCTGAAAATAACATCAAAACTCATAAAAGTTCTCACATTACCTAAATGTACATTACTATAAACCGTTGGACCGCAAACATACATTCCAACATTTCCATCATGTATTGGCTTAAAATTTTCTTTTACTCCAGAAAGAGAATTGTATAGTTCTAAATGTTGATTTTTGTAAAGTTGCATATTTTTGTTTTTAACGAATCAAGAATTAATTTTAAAAATTAGTATCCAATTTTATATATTCAATAAATTCTTTTCTTGTTGCTTCTTCTTTAAATTTTCCTCCAAATTCAGCAGTTACGGTGCTACTTTCAATATCTCTAATACCACGTGAATTGACGCACAAATGTTTGGCGTCAATAATGCATGCTACATCGTCGGTATTTAAAACTTTTTGTAATTCTTTTACAATTTGAATGGTTAATCGTTCTTGTACCTGAGGTCTTTTTGCATAATAATCAACGATGCGATTCATTTTTGATAAGCCTACAACGGTTCCTTTTGAAATATAGGCTACATGAGCTCTTCCTACTATTGGAAGAAGGTGGTGTTCGCAGGTAGAATAAACAGTGATGTTTTTTTCTACTAGCATTTCATTGTATTTGTATTTATTTTCAAATGTTGAAGAACTTGGTTTTTTGTCGGGATTTAAACCTCCAAATATTTCTTTAACGAACATTTTGGCTACTCTATTCGGGGTACCTTTTAGACTATCATCTGTTAAGTCCATTCCAAGAGTGGTTAAAATATTCTCCACATTTTTTTTAATAAGTTCAATTTTTTCATCATCTGTTTTGTCAAAAGCATCTTTTCTCAAAGGTGTTTGGTCATTTGATGCAAAATGATTGTTTCCTATTTCGT
>CAIRMK010000352.1 GCA_903879645.1 uncultured Bacteroidota bacterium | reverse complement strand
AGTAATTGGGGCGGAGACGATAATTCTCATGATGGAAATATTGCTTTATCAAATGTTTTACAATTAATATTACCACAATCAGAAAACGAAACGCCTATATTTATCATTACCGATTATATTGATAGTGACCAAGAATTGAGTGATTTATTTTATTATCCCTCAGAAGCAAAAGAAGCAGAAGACATAAACAGAACCTATTTAGATGAATTTTGTTTTTTCCCTGAAGCGTATAAAATGTCGGTCACTGAATTGAAAAATGCCAGAAATCAGTTGGAAGAACCAACTAAAAAAATCATTCAATATATTGATCAATGGGCAACTATATGTTATCAAAACCCTAATACTAATGCAGGTCTTGACTTTTTTAGAAAGGAAATGAAGCCCATATTATCAGCTGCTAAAGATTTGGCTTCGGAAAGTACCATCATAAAAAACCATTTTAAAAAAGAAGATTTAAACACAATCCAATTATTTATTGGTGAAGCAGACATTGACCAAATTTGGACTACTTATTTTTGCTCTAATATTATTAATGAAGAAACCTATAGCGATCTTATGACATTAAGAAGAGAACAAAAACCAAAATATGACGGCAGATATCCAATAATTTACATTAAAAATCAGAATGCAGAAGTTAATACAAAGAATAAAACCGACCTTGAATTTTTAAATAAAAAAGAAGATACAGTAGTATCGGTTAGAAAAACAATTTCAATTGACTAAAATTAAAAATTATGAAGCCAAATCAAATTAGTTACATTAAAGCACAATCTAATAATGCTGCAACTATTGAATTAGAGAGTGTTTTAGATTTTTATAAATATGCAGAACAACATCATGTTAAAATGATTTTTGTTTTAAACAATGGTGAAACCTTTGGCATTTTAACCAATCAATTTATTGTTCAAACACCTACCAATGGATATGAAACCATTGACGATGCTAAAATGGGATTGCAAAATAAATTTCCTTCTTCACAAGATTATTATACCGCCAAATCGGAAGGCATTTCTAATTATGACCTCTATGAAATGAAGACCAAACACGGTATTGAAGACAAAGAAGTCCTTAACAAACTACAAAAAGAAGGTTTTGTTGAAGGTTTTGAAAATTATAAAAATCTAAATAGTGATATTCAATTAAAAAATTCTGAATTAACCAATTTTAAAAATGCTTTAGATTTCTATAATTATGCAAAAGAAAATGGGTATTTCTCTCCACAAGAATTAATTGAAAGTATCAAAGCAGGATTTCATAAAGCTAATGAATTCAAAGATGCCTTAAATAGAGGTTTTGATAATAAAGAAGACTACAAAGAAGCTCTTGAAAATGGCTTCCCTGATTTTGAAAATTACCAAAAAGCTAAAAAAGAAAAAGTTACTACCTATTTAGAATTTAGAGACAAACAAAATTTAGAGCTCTCTTCGCCCGATTTACCTCACGATCAAAGTCTGTTGTTGCTTCTTTTGAGCAAACTAGAACAAGGTAAAAAAATTGGCGTTACCAAATTAAAATTACTATTAGAAGATACGCTAAGTCAATATAAAACTGATGACGGAAAACTATACGAATGGTTTCAATCGTCACTTAAAAAGAATAAAGATTATATTTCGTTTCTGGAAACTAATCCCAATGTATCTCAATTTGGACACTATGATACCGACGGAGAATTTTTGGAAATCTTTCAATTACAAAACAGAAGCATCGTAATAGACGGTAGCAATGTGGCGCACAACAGCCAAAATGGAGTTCGTGAAAAACCATCGATTGCCAATTTAATTAAGATGGTGCGGTTTCTTAAAACCAAAGGATTTAGCGATATTTTAATCATTGCAGATGCTTCACTTCGACACAAATTGATTGATTTGGAAAAATTAAGTCAACTCAATGACGAAGCTAAATACCTCATTGCGCCAGCAGGTGTTCAAGCCGACGTGTATCTTATTGACCATGTAAAAAGAAAACATTGTTTATTATTAAGCAACGATGCTTTTAAGGATTATAAAATGGCAGACCCATGGGTGGCGGTAAACATTGACTACTACCGACTCACGTTTATGATTACCGAAGAAGGTGTTTTTATGCCGGATATTAAGTAATTTTTTAACCCTTTTTCAAACCACAAAAGGCACAAAAGTTTTTCTTCTGTGCCTTTTTTTATTTATCACTGCTTTGTCATTCCTACAAAAACTAATATTTTCTTTTGTGTCTTTTGTGGTTAAAAAAACTAAATCGAAGGAATTATCTCTACGACCATTTCATTTCCAGCTTTGTCATAATAACTACAAGTCATTTTATCAATGACAACAATCCATTTTTCTACTCCTGATTTTGCGCAATCGTTTAGAAACATCGTGTAATCGGTTTTGCCTTGTTGGTGTGCTTTCAAATCGGATTTGAATTGCTCGATGTTACTTTTATCTGCAATAACTAAAGTTTCTGAAAAACCTTCAGATGATCTTTGAAAATTATCGTTTCCACAATAATTGGTGTGATTATCAAACACGGATGTTTCGAATGAAGTAACACCGAGTGCAATAATATCCTGCATGTATTTTGGAAAATCAGCTCCGCTTTTTACTTTGGAATGGGCCTCTTTTATTTGTTGGATTGTGAACATGGTTTTTATTTTTAGAGAATAGAATATAGACTTTGCAAAAATACCCTTTTTTTCAAACGCAAAAGACACAAAAGTTATTAACGTTAATTGTTTTACTTTCTTTTGTGTTAGGAAAAAATTAAAGTTATAATTTTGTGCCAATGAAAACAACCATCTTTAAAAACACCAAAATCTCTTATAACGAGCAAGGAAAAGGCACGGCAGTAGTGCTGTTGCATGGTTTTTTGGAAAATCAATCGATGTGGGATGCTTTTGTGCCTGAGTTTTCAAAGAAATATCGTGTGATTACCATTGATTTATTGGGTCATGGGCAAACCGAGTGTTTGGGTTATATTCATTCGATGGAAGACCAAGCCGATATGGTGCATCATGTGTTGCACGAATTAAAAATTAGAAAAGCTATTTTGGTGGGACATTCTATGGGCGGTTATGTGGCGTTGGCTTTCGCCGAATTGTATCCCGATAACATGAAAGGATTAGTGCTGTTGAACTCGACTTCTCGTGCCGATAGCGACGAACGTAAACTCAATCGGGACAGAGCCATTGTAGCGGTAAAGCAAAATTATGCAACGTTTGTACGCATGAGTATTGCCAATTTATTTAGTGAAGACAACCGCGAACGCCTGGATGAACAAATAGAAAAAGTAAAAATAGAAGCGTTGAAAACGCCTTTACAAGGAATAGTTGCCTCGCTTGAGGGCATGAAAATTAGAAACGATAGAGAAGTGATTTTGCATTTTGCTACCTATCCTATTCAATTGCTTTTAGGAAAAAAAGACGGCGTTCTAATTTATGAAGACAACCTCGAACAAATAGAAGGCACGAAAGTAAAACTTACGTCATTTGCTGACGGACACATGAGTCATATTGAAAACAAAAAGCAATTGATGAAAGTGTTGCTGGAGTTTTTTAAAAGTGTTTAATTCTTCTCCTCAAAAGCCACATCAACATTCAATATTTCATTCAATAAAACCACAATTTCTTCTAGATAATTTTCCATTATTTCAGACGAAATCACTTCAGTTACTTCTTTACCTTCTTTAAAATTAAAAGATAAAAACCCATTTTTTAAATTTTTAAAAGAAATAATTCCAGCTTCAATTTCTAATCCTTTGGCTTGCGGTTCATACATAAAAGCATAAGCAAGAATCTGAATGATTTTATCGTTTTTAATGTCTTCTGTTAAGCAATCCCACGATTTTAAAGTAACACTAGGTTTGGTAACCGTTCCTGTTTTATAATCGATGATTCTGATTTTGCCGTTTCGGTTTTCAATTCGGTCAACATTACCTGCAATAGTTACTGGAAAAGGCAAACTCGGATGTTCTAACGTTCGTTCTAAATGTTTTTCTAATGCGATAATCTGAATTTCATCACCGTTTTGAATGGATTCCATTTCTATTTTTAGAAAATTAAGCACATTACGTTTAGCAACTTCAAAAGCTAGAAGATTTCTTCCTTTTTTGATTTCACCTTCTTTGTACACTAATTTGAATTGTTTTAAAACTTCTTCATCAATGTTTTTGATGCAGGTTTTAATGTCATTTTCTATTAAAATCTTACCAATAAAAGGTTTGTATAATTCCTCTAAAGCTCCGTGAATAATAGTTCCGAGTGTGTTTACTGCTATGTTTTCTTCCACTTCATCGGTTTCAGAAATGCGTAGAATTCGTTGAAAATAAAACTGAATCGGATTTCGAATATAAGTCGTCAATGATGAAGGTGAGAATCCTTTATCGGCTATTTCTTTTAATCGTACCAAAACACTTTCCGATTTTGGAACTACAATAGGTTGATGAGCAATTTCAGGAACATCGGCATTATATGTTTGAAAGGTCAAGCTATGTTTAGGTTGTTTTTCGACTTCCAATTGCGTGATAAAACGACTTTTTTCTCCGGCATCCAAACCTTCACTATCGGAATTGTATAACAAATAAACGTTTTTAGCACGTTGCAATAAATGATAAAAGTGATAGGTGTAAATAGCGTCTTTTTCTTTAAAAGTTGGCAATCCCAATTCGCGTTTCACATCATACGGAATAAAGGAATTCATGCTTTTACCAGCAGGAAATTTGCCCTCATTAACCGAAGTAATAATAACAGTTTCAAAATCGAGCACACGACTTTCTAACACACCCATAATTTGCAATCCATTCAATGGTTCTCCTTCAAAAGAAACTTCGGCAACATCGATAACTTGTTTGTAAATGGCATAAAGTGTATCAATAGTATCAATATTGGAGTGAGAAGAAAAATAAGAAATAAGTTGATTAATGACTTTGAAAATAGAATAAACAAAGGCATTAGTAATTTTTTCATCTTCGTTATCACGACTTAAATTCGACTTGATAATCAATAAAATCTGTGATAAATTTTCTAAAACTTTCACGGAACTAGTATCCCATTTTTGAAAAAGCAATTGAAATAACTCATTCTGATTTTCTTGCAACTCTAGAATTCGCTTATGAATTATAAAAGTGTAATTATTCTGATTGATTCGATTGACTAATTCTTTAGCATTGATGTAGGGTTCAATCAACGGATGTGTTAGAATATCCAAAACATCTTTATAGTAAAAGACATAACTAGAAGCATTTCTAGACAAAGCATTAGTGTGCATTTTGAACAATTTCGCCATCAAGAGTTGTGCAGGATTGTTCTTGCTCGAAAATCCCATAGTGATATTCAAAGCGTCAACATTGCTTGGCAATGAATACAAAATAGGTAGTAAAAGACTTTCTTCACCAAGCACAACAGCTACATTTTGAAGTTGTCCATTATTGTCGTTAGCATGTTTCTCGACAATATCGCCTACTATTTTGGCTTGACCAATTGATTTTGGTGTACCAATAACTTGAATGTTCTTTTCTTGCTGGTAATCGGTCGAAATCCACTCATACGGGTTGGTTTTATAATAAGGCCATTCCGATTTGAATCTTCGTTGAAAAAGTCCAGTGTCGTGAAAAGTATCGTTTAGGAATGTTTCGTCTATATCCCAATAGATTTTAGCTTTATCAGTCGCTAAAAGATGCTGAACGATTTTTTCTTCTGCCTGATTAAGGGCATTAAACCCTGCAAAAACAAAACTTTTCTCTTTTACTGATTCTGAAAAATGATTAAGATTATTTACTGCTTCCCTATAAATTAATCCTTGATACCCAACTCCTTTTTTAAGTAAATAGTGATAAAGCGAATGATAGTAATGTGGTAGTTTTTTCCATAAAATAAGATAGTTTTCAATAAGCTCTGTTCGCTTGTCTATATCAACTGCCCAATGTTCTACTTCTTTGATGTTTTCTAGGTACTTTAAAACCTTATCGGGTTCTAATAAGTAACGATCAATTTCATTAAAGTCTTGAAGTAATGTTTTCGCCCAATTGGCAAAGGTTTCAAAAGATTCTTTATCTTTTTCTGTAATGTCTAAATAAATAGTGTAAAATTCAAATAAGAGTTCCAAACTGTCTATAGAACGAATGCCTGCAATATCTTGTACAAAATCTTCAATACTGATTATTTCAGGAGCAAATATGGTCTTCTCAGATTGTTTTTTTAGAGCTTCAATAAGAAAAACTTTAGCTCTTCTATTAGGTAATATAATTACAGTATCTGATAATTTATAGGAATAATCATTTAAAATAACTTGTGCTAAGTGCTGAAGAAAGGTTGCATTTGTCATTTGATAAATATAAAAAAAACGCCCCGAAGTTCGGAGCGTTTTCTTGAAAATATTTTGGAAGAAATTATTTTACTAATTTCACTTCAACTCTTCTGTTGTTAGCTTTACCAGATTTAGTTTTATTAGAATCGATTGGTTTTGTTTGACCATATCCTGAAGACGTCAATCTATCAGCAGCAATTCCATTTTCAACTAAATAACTTTTAACTGCAGCAGCTCTTTCTTCAGATAATTTTTGATTAGCATCTGCTTTACCTAAATTATCTGTATGACCTTCAATACTGAATTTAGAAGTAGGATATTCTTTCAAAATAGCAGCAATTGATTGTAAAACTGGGAAAGTTTGTTTTTGGAAAGAGAATTTTCCAGTATCAAACAAGATAGTTTTAGCATACTCATTTAATTTTTTAATAGCCTCTTCTGTTGGCTCTGGTATTGGGCAACCGTTGTTAGAAGCTGGACCTTTAACATCTGGACATTTGTCATCTTTGTCTAGAACTCCATCTCCATCTCTATCTGGCCAAGGGCAACCTGCATTTTCTTTTGGACCCTTAACATCTGGACATTTGTCTGCTTTATCAGTAACTCCATCACCATCAGCATCTGGACATCCTCCTAAAGCTTTTAAACCAGCAACATCTGGACAAGCATCATCTTTATCAGCAACACCATCTCCGTCAGTATCAGGACAACCATTAAATGCAGCTAAACCAGCTTCATTCGGACAAGCGTCATCTTTATCTATAATTTTATCACCATCTGAATCTGGACAACCATTAAATTCTTTTGGACCAGCAACTTCAGGACAAGCATCATATTTATCATAAATTCCATCACCATCTGTATCTTTAGCACCAAATTTGAAAGTAATACCTACAAAATGTTGCATGTGTGAAGGAACATCTACATTAGGAATTCTAGTGTCTTCAAATGAATGTTTGTAAGTAGATTGCAATGATAAACCTACTTGTTTAGTCAACCAAAAAGTTAAACCGAAACCTCCATTAACAGTTCCTGCAGAAGCATCACCCAACCAAGTATAACCACCACCTATATGAAGTGACGGATCAATAACTTTAGATTTAATCATATTCATAAAGCTATATTTAACAACTCCATCAATACCATAATACATTAAATCTCCTGAATTTACAATAGGATAACTGTTTGTGTTTGATGCTGGATCATAAATTCCATCCCCAACAAACTTTGTCATTTTGTTTACAGATCCCGTAACTCCAAATGAGAAGTTGTCTCCAACATATTTTGACACAGTCAAAGTAGATACTGAAGGAATAATACTCCAATAAGATTTTTGATCAAAATACTGAGAAAATTGATTTTTAATACTTGACGCAGCACTTACTCTGCCTCCATCTACTGCGTTTGCACCAAACGAAATAGCCCATGTGTTGTCACTATCTTGTGCTTGAGAACTCAATCCCAAAAGCATCAATATAGCAATTAATTTGTTAAGATGTTTCATACTTAATTTTGTTAGATTATAAAGATATAATGGAGCAAAAGTAATACCTATTATTGAATTATCAAAATGTTGTAGGCAAAATTCTACATTATATGATTTCTAGAGACTTACCTACTTCTGTAAACGCTTGTATCGCCTTGTCTAAATGTTCTTTAGTGTGTGCTGCTGAAAGTTGCACTCTTATTCTTGCTTTTTCTTTGGGAACCACTGGATAAAAGAATCCTATTACATAAATTCCTTTTTTAAGTAACTCATCTGCCATTACTTGAGATAATTTAGCATCATACAACATTACGGGAACAATTGCCGAATCACCATCAATAAAATCAATTCCTGCTTTTCTTAATCCTTGCTTAAAATAATTAGTATTCCATTCTAGCTTATCTCGCAAAGTAGTGTCTTTTTCTAAAAGTTCAAATACTTTAATAGATGCCCCAACAATAGCGGGAGCCAAAGAGTTTGAAAAAAGATAGGGTCTAGATCGTTGACGTAAAATCTCAATTACTTCTTTTTTTGCAGTAGTATAACCCCCCATAGCACCACCAAGTGCTTTTCCTAATGTTCCGGTAATGATATCCACTCGTCCCATTACTCCTTTGGCTTCTAAGGTTCCTTTTCCGGTGGCACCAATAAAACCTGCCGCATGACATTCATCAACCATTACTAATGCATCATATTTGTCGGCTAAATCACAGATTTTATCTAAAGGAGCTACTAATCCATCCATTGAGAACACACCATCAGTCACAATCAACTTGAATCGATGACCCGCTTCTGTGGCTTTAATCAGTTGCTGTTCTAAATCATCCATATTGGAATTTTCATAACGGTAACGTGCCGCTTTACACAAACGAACGCCATCAATAATAGAAGCGTGATTCAAAGAATCTGAAATAATACAATCTTCTTCTCCTAATAATGGTTCGAAAACTCCGCCATTGGCATCAAATGCTGCCGCATATAATATAGTGTCTTCCGTTCCGTAGAAATTAGCAATTTTTTGTTCTAATGTTTTGTGAATATCTTGAGTTCCACAAATGAATCGCACCGACGACATTCCGAAACCGTGAGAATCTAGAGCATCTTTTGCCGCTTGAATTACTTCAGGGTGTGATGATAATCCTAAATAGTTATTGGCGCAAAAGTTTAAAACCGTTTCTCCATTAACTGTAATTTCTGCTCCTTGAGGAGATGTAATTATGCGTTCTTTTTTGAAAATACCATTTTGCTCAATGGTGTTTAGTTCGTTTTGCAGGTGTTGTTGAATTTTTCCGTACATATTTTTAGTTTGTTTGTAGTTTTTGTTTGCAGTTACAAATGTAACACTTCAATTTCTTCTCCTATATATATGAGTGACTTTTTCCCCACTTTATAACCCATATCTTCGATGGTCTTTTGATAGTTTTCCAACTGGGTTTTGTGTTTAGGTAAATGTTGGCCCGTTTTATAATCTAATAGAAATATTTTTTTTTCTTTCGAAATAGACATTCTATCAGGTTTTACGATGTTTCCTTGTTTTTGAATGATGGTTTGTTCATTCATCACCTTGTGTTCTTCTGAAAAATAATCGCTTAGTTCTTTATGATTAACAATTTCTGAAATCGTTACTAAAACTGCTTCTTTCTGATTAGAAATAATCAAACCGTTTTCGATGGCTTTAGTTATTGCCAAATCGATGTCGCTTTTAGTTTTTACAAATGCCAAAATTTCGTGAATGATGTTTCCGTATTCAATCGCTTTTTGCTGTTTGGTATTCCACATCACACTTTCGCGTTGCGCAATTTTGATGTTTTTTGGATTTAATGTTTCCGAAAGTTGAGGAATAGTTTTCGCATTAGAAATGACGTCTTTGGTTGCTGACAATTTTTCTGCTGAACCAAATTCGTATTCCAATTGCTCTTCTTTGAATTCACTTCCTAAAAACTCAATAAAGAAAGTCGCCATATTATTTGGTAATTCACCTTTACTATTTTCAGAAACCAACCCCGAAATGATATACAATTGTTCTTCGGCACGTGTCAATGCAACATATAGAACATTAATATTGTCCAACAAATCTTCTTCTTTTTTCTGAAGGTAAACTAATGATGCTTCTTCACCAAAATGCTCCACATCTTTGTTTTTAGAAACTAATGCTTTTGGTAAACCAATTTGTACTTCATCTGCCGCAATCCAAATTTTATCCCCTAAATTTTGCGAATAGTTTTGTTCGGCAAAAGGAAAAATCACCACAGGAAATTCCAAACCTTTGGATTTGTGAATGGTCATAATTCGAACCGCATCATTTCCTTCTGGCGAAGGAATGCTTAATTTCTCCGAATTGTTTT
>CAIRMK010000351.1 GCA_903879645.1 uncultured Bacteroidota bacterium | reverse complement strand
TTTTACATACTCCATTCTAACTGAGTGATTACGAACATATCCTTTCTTGTATTGATTGAACATGAATTCGTTTCTCTCTTCACGGACTATGGCATCAAATACTAAACACTCACAACTACCTTCTAAATCAACACCTAATTCTTTAAATGTAAATACCTGAGTGTAAGCTTTCAATTCGTCTGAAATAATTCCTTTGAATGATAAGTCATGCTCTTGACATAAGTAGATTAGCTTTTTTTCTGAAAGAGATTTTTTCCAAATACCTGGTAAATGCAAATCACGATGACTATCTAAAATGTTAGTTGCATTTATTACCACCTTGACATTTAAAACGCCTGTATCTAAATCATTATCTTCATCATCATCAGTCATTTCACTAACTGCTTTTAATTTCTCACCTCTTTTATTTACAGCAAATGAAAGAGCCGAAAGCAAACCAAAGCTTTGACCATTAGTAAATTTTGGCTCACAACGTCTTTGTGATTTCAATAATTGTTGGTTTTGCACCAACCACAAATCGCTTTCTTTTTTAGTAGCGAAATTTTTAATTTTAATTTTTGCCATTACTTTGTTATTTCACGGTTCTTCATTCTTTTTTTTACGTCTGCCAATAATTCAAAATTCCCTGTTTGTTTGGCTATTTTTTTTATATTTTCCAAGTCAGGAGCACCTTGTTTTTCTCTGTTAGATGATTCCATTTTCTTTGAGCGTTTGAGTTAATTCTTGTTGAGTGATTATGTCGTCAACAAACATTTGGTGGTATAAATTATAAACCGCCTGTTGCGTTGTTGTTTTGGTTTGCTCGTTGTCGCTAAATACTGGTAGGTGTGAAAAGTCAAGAATGATTGTGTTCTCCCATTTAAAGTAATTGGCAATTTTATCACAGAAAGACTTCCCTAATGGCTCTATTGTATTTTGAATAGCTTCTATAAGCGCCATTTGTCTATTGGCAAATTTTGCCGTTTCCTTATCTAGGTTTTGGAACTCTTTAGGTACGTTGTATTTGTTGTAAATAGTACGTGCATACTCGATTTGCTTTTCATTAAATCTGATATTTTCAAGGCCAGCAGAAAGAGGTGTTGATTTTAATGGCAATGTTGAGAACATAATTCCCATTGAATCCGTTCCAATACCCGTTTCTCGTAGTTGTTCTTCAAGAAGTTTCTTGTGAGTGGTCATTATTGGAACGCCATTTTTGTCGTTTGCTCCCATGAACACATTAGAATCTAGCCCTAAATCTTCATTTTTTGGAGAGTCTAAAGACACAAGGATAGAACCAGAACGCTTGATTAAGTTCTCGTCACCTTGAAGCGCCAATGAGTAATTTTGTATGTGTTTTTCTAAAGACAAAAGCCTCGAGATACCAATGTGAGGTTTTTTGGAATCTTGACGAACATCTATAAAAGGAATTACCTCGGAATACTTTATTCTACTAAACTGATAAGGCTCGTAATTAAAGCTTATCTCTCTGTTTTTTGTAAAGAAATTCCAAAATACATTATCGGAGCTCCACTCGATGTGGTCTGGGTCAATATTGTAAAGAGAGTTTCTTAATCCTTTGTCGAGTTTGTTCTCGTAACCTACCGAAGTGCTTTTAGGCACAACGTAATTCCAACCATGTGAGTAATGGTAATACAACCATTCTTTAATGAACTGCTGGAAGTTTTGATTTTCATTAGGATTTCTTAAAAGGGCAATTAATGCATCTTTTTCGGTGACATCGTTGCCCTCTTTGTCAAGTGATTTTAAAATGCCACTTGATAGTATTTCAGCATAGAACGTAATAACGCTATCGATTGGGTCGACAGTTTGCGCTAAACGAGTGTAAAAGTTTTGATTGATTGATTCCCAAGCCGTAGAGAAAATGGCTTTAAAAATCATTGAGGTGTTGTCACCTAAAGGAGCTAACCCATTAACCTGATTAGATGAATGAGGTGTATTACGATTTAATAAGCTTTCAAGGAATCCTATCTCATGGTTGTCGTAATCGGTATTTGTTAATTATTTGATACAAATGTAATTATTATTTTTATTTATTCTCAATTAACACAAAATATTTTTGTATAAAAAAACCGCATCGGTTAGAATGCGGTTGTGTTTGTTGATTATTTTTTTAGACTTACAACATACTCACCTTTTTTTAAAGGACAATCATCGTGTACTTTATCGCTTGGTAATTCCATACGATTTTTAGCGAAAATATTATTATCTAAATTACAATTATCTTTACCATACTCATTGTCATTATTTACAAACGGACATTCGTGACAATTACTCACAATTAATATTCTATCAGAAATTGCCTTTATTTTAGCAGGCATATTGTTTCCTCTAGGCTTTCCCATAAGTAAATTCCTTTGTTAAATTAACCATGATTACAAATTGATTTCTAGTTCTTCTCCTGTTAATGCAAAATAAAGATTTTGAAGTTGGTGGAGGTGTTTAATTTTTGTTATTAGTCCATAATAGATAATGCCTTCTTCGCTAAAATAACCATCGATTGTGTTTGTAATTTCAACAAATTGATATTTACCTTTTACAAAATCTTGTAGTTTAATACCAAAATCAAACCCACACTTCAATAGTATTTCTTCGGTTAGGGGTATTGGTTGTAAATGCTTTGTTTGATAATAAATATTACTTCTTTTATTTAATCCAACATATTCTAAACATGGCGCAATAGATGTTTTAATTTCAGAAATAACACCTATCTCTTTATTTTTACCATTGAAATATACCAAATTCCCAATCCTCAACTCTTTTGCTTCCATTTGCTCATTATTTGAATGTAAAACTACAAATTATTACTCAATTTTCCACCCTTGCGCTTGAAGATACCAGCGTGAGTTGCTTTCAGAACCTCTCAAGTTTATTTGAACCTTTACATCTTGACCTATTTGAATATTATCCAATAGCGATGTTTTATCCTTCACAAAGTCAATCGGTAGCTTTTGAGGGTATTGCTCGGCAGTTTCAACTACCAATAACCGTTTTGTAAATCCGTTTTGCCCTACGCTTTCTGTTTGCCCAATTACGACAACCTTTCCTGTAATTTCCATGTTTATTTATTGTGTTTCTTTAATGAATAAAAGCTTATGTTATTAGAGCTTAAATAACTTAATCTAGTTCCTATTGGGCTTTTATAGTCAATTAAGTTTCTGAAAATTTAAGTGAAATTTAAAAACTAGAATATGTCTTTTTAATGAGTTTTTAATTTTAAATTCATTTCCCCGAATATTTCTGTAGGTAGGTAGCCAAGCATCTTTTTTAAAAAGATTCCAAATATTTTCTCCCACAAGACTAGATTTGATATAGTAATAATCGCCTTTGTATTCAACTCTATCATAAGTTGTAGGTCGAAAGCTTATTTTAAAAGCCCAAATAATCTGTCTGATTTTAACTTCAATCTCTCTCATAACTAACTATCCAATTCAAAGTTACACACACATACGATAAGCCAAATCAAATCAATAATGATTACGTTTAGATATGGTAAAGTAGATTGCAAAGCATTAACAAGTAACGCTCCCAATAGAAAAATACAAAAGTATTTGATGATTAAAACAAAGGTTTTTGGTTTCATGGTTTCTTATTTTTTAAATTAATAGGGCTTCCTTTTTTGAAGGTTACATTTTCAGCCGAATAAAGGGCATCTTCGCTCTTTCGCTTGTAGTTGGTTGAAATATTATTTTGGTTGTCTATAGTCAGCCAATTATGGCATGAATGACATTTAATTTGATGGTCACCACCATTCAAACTGAACTCAATCAGTGAAACGGCTTTCATATTATCAAAAACTACTTTGTTGTCTTTGATTTTTGCAACTACGGAACCACAACAAGAGCATTGGATGTTTTTACACATGGGTTAATCTTTTTTTTGCTTAATAAATTTACCAAAACAATCATCTCTTAGTTCTACAAGATGTGATATTATTTTTAATTCCAACGATGTTTTGCGAGCTTCTATTTTAGTGGCTATTTCAGCTTCAGGATTTATTAAATAACTAGGAGGATTCAACCTCTCTAACACAACTAAAGCTTCAATAAAAGGTTTGGATTCACTATTAAACCTATCAATTGCCTTCTCTATTTCTTCGCATATTGGAAGATTCCAATTTATATTACTAGAGTCTTTTATTCTTTTTACTTCCATAATCTTATGTGTATATGTTTATTAAATTCTGTTTGACTACTATGTCTGCTAAAGACGTCAAGGCATCCTGAATATCTTTGTATTTATTTTGACCTACTTTTTTGTATGAGGTTACTGCATTAACCGCATTCTCATATTCCATGCTTGGCGATTGCTCCAAGAAAACAAAGTGCTTACTTATCACATTTGCCTTGCTGAAAATCCTATCATCTTTATTCCCTTTAGCGTTGAATGGCACCACCAATCCATATTGTGTTTTTACTTGCTTTCCGTAGATGTTACCTAGTCCATCCTTTTCAATGAAGAATGAATAAGGCTTGTATTTCATTGCTTTTTCAACGTTTCTTGGAACGGTAATCTCTGAACTATCTTTAGTGTACACTATATCCTTAATCCAAACCTTATTGTTATGAACGTAGGCAAAAACAGAAGCCAAATAACAATCTCCGTCGTCTGCTGGGTCACAAACCGCAATACTTACTCCTTTTTCTTCTATTTCTGCCACTTTCTGAACGTGGTACATGTAACCTTCGGACGTTTCGCAGTCTTGGCCATACTCGGCTAAATATTGTAGGTCGCCAAGTGTCAACTTCTTTCTCTCAAGAAACTCTTTATTTATGTGAATAGGATTTAAAAGGCCTTCAACATAATTCTTTTTCAGTTCCTCGGGGTACACCTTGCCATTATCCCACGCTGGAAGGATTATCTTTTTAATGGTTGGCTTTGTTTCAAAAACATAAGTGCAAGTGTCTTGAGCTGATAGCCTTTGCATGAATAGAATATATGGAACGTAGGCGTTTTTCTTTTCACGTGTGCTGAATGCTTTGTAACCTTCAATACATCTTTCGCTCTCGGCGTCACTTCGGGCGTCTTGAAACGCCATTGGATCATCATCAATTCTTATATGGCCATGATCACCCGTTATCTTTGATTTGGTTGTATATTGTCGACGTGCTCCACCGTGAGTGTTTTTTATACGCATGAAAGCTTTACTATCATGTCTCACTTTTACCTCTGGGAAAAACAATCTATACTTATCCGACATTATAATATCTCTGAACTTTTGCGAGAACTCGGTTGCATTACGGTCCGAAATAGTATTACAAAGAATTACGCAATCGGGTTTTCTAGTCCAAATCCAAGCAGGAAACATAATGCTGATGATTGTTGATTTGGTTGTTCCAGGACAAATGTTACAAAGTAAATCGTCGTTCTCTTTATCGCCTCTGATTACTCCTTCGGCTATCTTCTGTAATTCGTTACAAAGAAATTCTACATGCCAATTGAGGTGTAAATCATCTGCAATAATTACATCCCAAAACTCACAGAAGAATTCAAAGAAATTGTGTCGTAAGTCAATCGCTCTACGCTTAGTGAGCAATGCTTCGAGTTCAATTTTTTCTTCTTCTGTGAGGTTGTCTAGCATGGATTATTCGGCTATATAATAAGCTTGTTGAGGTCTTAGGTATTCTTTTACAACACCATTCTCGATTGAGAAATCTTCCACTCTTCCTTCTATTGGTTTTTCATCACATTTAATTGCATAATGGATTTGGCATCCAGCAATTATTACGTGGTTTTCTTCTGTTCCTACTTTAGCAAACCAATTAGTACTTCTTGCGTTTGTTTTTATTCCAAGTATAGCATCGCCAACAATACTAACACTTCCCCAAACACCTCTATATTGTTTGCCATCAGGAGCAAAAAACCAATTATCTGTAGTTATAAGATACTTACCTTCCATATTACTTAACCAGAATATTATTAATTATATGGTCAGTCACATTATTGCTTCCTTGTATTTCAATCATGGAAGAGAACACAAAACCTTGAATATCACTCAAGACTTTTACTTGTTTGGCTTCTTTTTTAGATAAGCCCATACTTGCGACGTAATAGTCGAATTCTGCTTTGCTCGTTGTTACAACTGCTATCATAATTTTGATTTATTTGATTACTATTTTGGCACTGGCGTGTATCTACGTTTGCCAGAGAATTTATTTCTAAACTTTTGATTTTGCTCTTTGATGTGCTGCATTAATTCAGCTTTTTCTTGTCTTGCTTGCTTATTAATTTGCTCGATTTCTTCAAACTTCTTTGCGAAGTCGGACTTGAATAGGTTGATGAACCATTTGATTAGTTTGTGTATCATGTTATTTTTTCTTTTTACGTTTAGGAAAATAAATCGGTTGATTTGTTGCTTGTTTCCAATAAAATATATTAGGCTCCGTTGGTCGATTTCTAAGTTCTATTTGTTGTTTTCGCTCTTTGTGGAAAACATGGTCGGCTTTTTTCTTCATAAGTAAAAGTTATGTTGGTCGTTTTAATACTTGAAGTGGTTTGGCAGAACCTATCTGAACTATTTTCATATCCCTAGCTCTTGCAGCTTCACGGTCAATGTCAAAAAATCCGCAGTGATAAGTAACTCCTTTTTCGTTTAGTGAAGAATACCATTTTTGATATTCTCTGCTCCATTTTACGCCCGTGTATGAAGATGAACGGCTATGCGTATTTGTTTTTGTTTTGTTTGCTCTATACATTTGATTTGCTCTTTAAAAATTAGTCTTTCCTAACGTCAGTCTTTCGATAATTTACGGTTAATAAAATAGCCACACACTAGGCCGTTACCTCCGCCGTTTTGAATCAGTCATTATCGAGGCCTACATCGCCGACAAGCGAGGATTTTGTATGAGGTAACTTCTAATTCGTTGGAGTAGAGGGAATCGAACCCAAAAAGCCGAAAGGCGACAGATTTACAGTCTGCTGATTTAACCATATTTACCATTACTCCAATATTTGGGGGCTTTTACACCCCCAATCCTCTGTCTGTTCCAAAGTGTCAAGCTACTTAGCTAATGAATGTCAAATATAACATATTTTGTTATTTACTTGCAAAATATGTTAGTTTAAACGCAAAAAAAATGCGTTAATCAACTTATAGATTTACTTTTTGATACTTATTTTAGCAAGTAACTTAGCTATTTTTTCGTCTAGCTCTTCCCTATTATCAGTAACAATTATTGGATTGTCTTTGTCTCCCTTAACGATATGAGTTTTTGCTGGGTAAAGCCCCTCAAGTTTTGAAATCTCTTTCTTAATTGAGTTTAGGACCGACATTCCTTGTGGCGTTCCCTTATAGCTTTCCTTCATATTGCGAACATCTTGTTTCAGTTCTGCAATCCTTAACGCTCGTTTCTGCTCTATAGTGGCCTCTTCTTCTTCATGCCATATCTTATAAGCCTTTTGTAGTAATACTTTTGCTTGACGTCTGCTTAATCCTTTGCCGTTATTGTTTATAAACTGCTGCTCAATGTTTTTTATTATCAAGTAATCAGGCACACCGCTAATTATCCAACCTTGAATTTGGAAAACACGTTTTTCTGTTTCTAGTTCCGATGATCTATGACCAGCCATCTTATTTATTATTTGGGAACATTCTTTTTATAACCGCAATATGACGTTTTAACTCAAGAACTCTATCGCGTAACTTGATAGCTTCTTTCTCGCGAATAAGTCTCATTTCAGAATCGCTATCTTGTATAACGGCTGGCTCGTATGCCTTCAAAGCATCCTCATTAATGCCTTTTTCTTCTTCTAGGTAAGCGATAATTGAGTCTCTCATTTCTATAAGCATTTCATAATTAGTATCTGCCATTCTATCGATAAGTTTTGTTACTATGGCATAAAAGTAAACAAAACTTTTATTAGTTTATTAAGATAATAGTTCCTCTGAAGCAATGGCTTCCAAATCGTCTCCAAGATTTAATTCTGGAAAATTATCTTTAATTTTCTTCGGGTCGCCTTTATAGAAAACCAATACGTTTTGATGCATCTTTCCAATCTTACGACCACCATTGAATTGGCGACGAACTCGAATAGCTAAGGAACCAACAACGTTTACTAAAATGATTTCATTGTACAATTCCATTCCAGCATCTTTAAAGGCTTGAATTGTATCACTTACAAAGTTGTAGTAAAAGCCTTTTTTATCGCGAACATCGCCAACAACGAAACACGCAAAGCGGTCCTCTTTTAGTTGAGCAACTGACTTTTTAATGATTGAGAAGTAAACCTCTTTGAAGTCTGCATAGTCCATGTTTGACAAATCCTTTGGATCATTACTGTATTTTTCTAGGTCTGCATAAGGTGGACAGCTATATACGAAATCAAAACCATCTTCACTCATTTTGTGTGATAATACCTCGTTACTATCTCCGGCGTACCATTGCGTTTGAACAACATCTAATTTTAAAACAGATGCTTGCTTTCTATTTGCCACACATTGGTCCTCACGCAAATCAATTCCTAAATACTCATAACCTAGAACTCCGGCTACTACTCCACGAACAGAACCACCAGCAAATGGATCAAGTATCTTACCACCATCAGGACAAAACCAACGATAAGAAAGCTCACATAGTACTAGGTCGAATATACTCGCGCCCTCATAAATATGCATTCCTTTTTTCTTTGCATAATCAATAATTTCATCCCATGTAGGCTCGCGTTGCAACATGTCGCGCATCTTATTTCGTAACTCATAAACGCCAGATGATTGACCGCTTTTAGCAATTAACTCTACATCCTCGCGAGTTTCTTGTGAATTGAAACCAAGTGATAACCATTTACGCTTACGCTCTTGCCAAACTCCGGAACGAGAATCCAATATTGAAAACGGTGGGAAAATAAAACTATCTTTTAATGATGAAGGAACTACTTCGGTTGTTGTATCGTTTCCGTTTGATTTATTCAACAGCCCTTGAAAACTAATATCGTCAAAATCTGATATGTTTAACATAGACTGTATATCCGGAAAGTCTAAATTAAAATTATTGACAAAATCAAGTAATCCTTGTTGAGTGATTTTTGCGTAATTACTAGAATATACCAAAACAAGTTCTGCAGCTTCTTTCATGTTTGCACAATCAATAAATGTTGCAGGAAGTAGGTATGGAACATTGGCGCCCTTGTTAGATATCTTTTCTAAATCTAAAAATCTATGTTTTCCGTCAAGGCAATAGTTAATACCTTCGCTTTGCCAAACCATAAAAGGAGCAATAAATTGATATTTCAAAATAGAATCAACTAATTTTTCCGCACCATTAGAAACCCATTCTTTGAAGTTGTCTTGCTGAATGAACTGCAGTTCACGCCAATTTATTAAATCAGTCTTTAGTACTCTTGAACTTATAACTTGCTCATTCATAGATAAAAAATTTTTCTTTTGGTTATATATTTCAACAAAGTTAACAAAATATGTTATTAAGTTGCAAAATTTGTTATAATAAAAAGGCTACCCTTGTTAGATAGCCTTTTATAAATATTTGATTGTTAATTAATTATTACTTCTTATATTGTTCTGATAGGGTAAATCCTTTAAGCTCTCCATACGCTTTGTTTAGTCTATACCATGTATCAACATTTTTGAATTTGACATGCATTGTTCCTTTTTTAAAGAATTTAACCTCAAAAAATCCCCATTCATACCATGTATTTGGTTCAATAACGAACATTTTATTGTGATTTTTGTCATAATTAAAGCGATATAACGAACCTATGGAGTTGTAATCTGTTGCGGTAATGTTACAAATGACCTTTACTAAATCATCAATCCTTGATAGGTTGTAGGAGCTATGTCTGACATTGAATCCCATGTAACTCATGGTTTCCATAATTCCTTCGACAATGAATTTTTTATTTAGCATGAATCCGGCATTTGTTTTCCATCCTTCTACTCCAAATCTATTTTCGTTAGTATGGCGTGTAAAATTATCAATCGCTTCTTCTAGGGCTCTATCGAAAGTTTGCTGACGTGTTCCGACAATGATATGCAGCATACGATAAATGTTTCTCATTGTGAATGGAACCTTTTCTTGCGTTTCTACAAATTTGTTGATGTCTTTCATTACACCAGAGGTAACATATTTATCCATGTTCATTTTACCGAATATGTAGTTCCAGGACTTCTTTTGAATTATTTTTGAAAATTGTTGTTTTGAAGTAACATCTTTTTCATGGCCAATAATTAAACTAATGTTGCTCATTCCAATTTGAGAAATCATGCTATTTACAGAGTCTATTTGTTCCTTCATAGCATCGAATGCTTTCATGGTTCCAACGTATCGATTAACAAGAGCTCTTATTTCATTGTATTGCATGATTCCAATACCTTGTTCTTCTTCATCTTCTTCCATGAAAAAACCATCAAAGTCAAAGTCTGATTTTGATATTGGTTTATGTAGTTTTAGAATGCCAACCTCAACGCCGGTTTTTCTTTCGGCATCGGTAAAGCAATCTCCTAAATAATTTGCAGAGCCATATTCAGAAATAAGCCTTCCTACTCGATTATTGCTTCTGTCTATTAAAGTCCAATTGCAAAGCGATACTATTTCGCATCCTTCTGGTGCGATTTCCCAAGCATGTAAAATGTGTCTATCTGCATTGCTAAATGGTGGGTTCATAAAAATTGCATCGATGTGCGAAATTTGATCGGGAGTACATAAGAAAAAATCCTCACCAATAAGGGAGGATTTCTGTTTTACAATTTCTTGAAGGTCTTTGTTTATTTCTATTGATAAAACTTCTTTTGCGCCATTTTGTAGGCAGTAATCAACAATATTTCCTTTTCCGGCATGTGGTTCAAGGATTATTCTATTTTGGCAGTCGAGCTGCATCATTTCAATTACTTCTGGTGGCGTGGGATAAAATTCGGGATGAAACATAGTTATTTTTTACAGATTGTACATAGTTGATTTTTGAATTGTCGCATTGCGCAACAGAATTTACAGAATTTAAACATTAGCATATTGTTTTGATATATTGGCGGCATCCCATGCATCGTACCAGGCTTGCATTATTTCAATACTTGAGGCTTCTCCTTTTGGAGTAACCCCTATTTGTCTATTAATAAACATATTGTTTAATTCTTGGTCTAGCCCTAATATCCTTTTTTTACCTTGTTCAAAAGCAATAGTGCCAAGAGTTGATGCTAGTAATATTTGAGAATTATGTTTCATAGTTATTAATTTTGAAGTTCAAAACGCCCATCGATATCGAAGGCTAATGAGTTAGTGATAATTTCTTCTAGTTCGTCGATTAGTTCTTCTTGCTCTTCAAATTCATAAGCGCCTGTACGCATATTCCATTCTGCATGAAAAGGCGAGTTATCTAATCGGTACTGAAAAATGTTTGCTTCAATTGTAGAAGTCGGAGTGAAAAGTAGTAATGCCATAATATTGCTTTTTAGTGTTAAACGTTGAGCAATATTGGGTTGACATTTTGGAAGAGTCAAGCGAATTCTAGTTTTAATTGATAAGTTGTTCCTGTGTATCCTCTTTTACTACATTCATCAATAAACTTGTCTGGAGTAATTGCATTTAATCTTTTGTCGTCGCACACAAGTTTGTTGACATTATTGTAGTAAAAAACTAAAAATCTTTTAAATTGAGCACGGAAGTAATGATTTATAAATTCTTCAATTTCTTTATCAGTTATATCTCTGGTATTAATTACCTCCCAATTATTCTCAACTCCAGTTCTTCTATTCATAAATGGATTAGTATCAAAAATAACTGCAATTTGCTTTTTTTGTGAACTAACTTTGTTATAAAATCCATATCTTACTTTAAAATTTTTCTTTTTGATATACGATTTTAAGAACTTGAATTCATCATCGGTGTATTCATCTGACTTATTCCACAAATCAAAATATTTTTTAAAGTTACTCATCCTACTTATTTTTTTGTTGTTCCATAAATTCCTCTAAGGCGATTTCGTCGGTGATGGTTTCGACTTTTACAAGAATATATTTGCCTTCGTCTATATTTCTTCCATCTATTTCTTCGGGTTTAAAAGAAACCGTGTACTTACTATTGTCTATTTGCTCAGCTTTTATAAATTTCATAATTCTAATTGTATTTGTTCTCCTTGTTTAACTTCTTCCTTGTAGTATTCCCATAGCTCTGGAAACATCTGCATATAATCTTGCATGTACTGATATGCCTGTTTTTCAACTATAAGCAAATCAACAAACTTTTGCTTAAAAATAACCAATGGCACTTGTGTACCATCGGTTAAATTAGCTATCAAAACGCTATCTTTTCGACTTATAAAATAGCAGTCTTTAATGAAAGGAATCATGCTTTATTTGTTCAACATTACAGGCATTACCAACATCAAAGTTTCTTCATTCTCTGAATTTTCTTTGAGTGGAGTTAGAATTCCTGCTTGGTTGGGAGCTGACATCGATAGTCTAACATCGCCATCGGACATATTAGAAAGCATTTCAGATAAGAATCGAGAGTTAAATCCAATCTTCATTTCGTCGCCATCAGTGATGCAGTTTAGCGTTTCAACTCCCTTGTTTGAGTAGTCCACATCTTCACCTACCAATATAATTTCATTCTGTTTTTTATCGAGTGAAATTTGGTGTGTTGTTTTGTTTGAGAAGATAGAAATACGTTTCAAGCTTCCCAATAATTCAGATTTTTTGATTTCTAAAGTGATTGGGTTTTCTTTGTGAATAACCGAATCATAAGCGGGATATTTAGCATCAATCAACCTACAAATAAGATTGAAGTTTTCAAAAGTAAAGACTACATTTTGAATGTTATATCTCATTTCTACATCACAATCAAGTCCAGAAAGTGCCGATTTCAATACAGCAATTGGCTTTCGTGGTAAAATAAATTGATTTTCTTCTTGGCTCGTAACATCAGTTCTTGTGTACTTAACTAGCATATTGGCGTTAGTTCCAATAAATATCAATCTATCGGTTTTGATGTCAAAACATACTCCGCATAGTTGAGCTCTTAAATCATCAGTACCAATGGCAAATGATGTTTTTGTAAGTCCGGCATTTAAAATGTGTGCTGGAACCAATAGAGTGCTTGGGTTTTCTAGTTCTGCAAATGTTGGAAATTCTTTAGCATCTGAAATTGGCATGTTGTAGTTTCCAGAGGTAGTAATAATTTCGATTTCTTTCTCTATTTTTAGAGTTAAAGGTTGCGATGGAATGGCTTTCATAAGGTCCATTAGCGTGTCGGCTTCAACACAAAAGCTAATTTCTTCCGTGCACTCGCATTCGATTTCTGTTGAAAGAGTATTTTCTAAATCACTACCCGTTATTTTGATTTTATTTTGCGATATTTCAAATAAGAAACTATACAGAATTGGCATCGAATGATTGCTGTTGATTGTAGATTTTACAATTGAAAGGTGTTTTGTCAATGTTTGACTTTGGACTAATACTTGCATGATTAAATTTGATTAATTAGTGATTTTTTTTGGTTTCTCTTTTTTTTTGAATTTGATTGCTCGATTACTGCTCTAATCTTGGGTAGATTTTTATTGATTAGTTCTAGTATTTTTTTGTGGTGTTTTGTTGGTTTATTATCATTGCCTCGGCATTGCTCAACTTTAAGTTTTGAAAGGATTACTTCAATTGTTTCTGTCCTTACGCCTTTTATTTTAGCTGAAAAACAAAGTGAATCCTCTTTCGAATAATATCCGTTTTTATAGATACAATGGTTTAATACCTCGCCTTCCTCCAAGAACTCCTCTACAGATTTCAATACATTGATTGTAATATCTTTTTCTTTGAATTCTAAATCAAAAAATTTCTTTTTTTGTTCAACGTAGTATTTTTGACTATCAATCATTTTTTTACGTCGTTCTTCTAAATTTCTCAATCTTTGAATTTCATTCTTTTTATTCATCAATCGATTATGCTCTCTATGTAGGTTTTTAGGGCATAGATACTTTGGAGAATGCAAGTCTTTATTGAAATATCTTAGAAAGTCTAAGTAATCAAAATACATTGAAGCATCTTTGATTTTATACTTATGGCGCATTGCAATTTTTACAGAATCCCAATATCTGGAAACAACGCCAGACTGATTATTATAATAAGCAAGTAAATCATACTCTTTTGCTTTAAGAAGCGTTTCTGCTTTTGAATTATTTGGTAGTAATCGAATAGCTTCTAAAAACGAAATCCCTCTTAAATTATGGTCAATTCCTAGCTTTTGATAATCATAATCTACTATTGAGCTTGGATGATATTTTCTAGCATAAATATCATATTTTCCACCGCTATAATAGCTATTCGACTCTGTTCTTATCTCCATTGAACCGCTCCATGAATCGCAGAACCCTTGAGTATTATGTGATTTACCATACATTACTAATTTTTTATCGGGTGGAATCCAATATTGGAGTATTTCATGGATGTAATAATTTGCTTTTTTGCCTTTTTTGTAGGTAACAATAATCTCAAAGTTTATTACTACTTGGTACTCTACAACCAGCTCGGTAACTGCAAAATAATTAACTTGTCTATCTGTTGTGCAACGTGATTGTTTTACTTTAACTTTAGTCTTACAATGAGGACAAGTAGCCTTATTTCTTGAAACTAATGTTGGCGAGAAAGACTCTCCACAATCTAAACATAAAACATTATTTTTAGTTGCATAAGCCCTATGTTCAAGGCATTCTTTTTTCGCCCAATCAAAAACTTCATCTTTGATTTTATTTACATATTGGCTCATTTCAACCACTCTGAATTGAGCCTTAGTTCTTGGCTTCATGGTTTAAAATAAACCTATTTGTTGAACCTCTGGAGAAGAATCTACTTTTTTAGTTTTCTTCTTAATTAACTTTTCTTTCTGCTCTATTGCAACTTTCTCAATAGCTTGTTTTCTAGCTTCTTGTAAGTCCTCTTGTGATAGCTCAATAGTTTCTGAAAGGGTTTTCTTTGCCTCTTCTTTGGCTTCGTTTTTCAACTCTTCAAGGGCTTTTTGTTTAGCCTCTGCCTTATCTTCTTCGGTAAGTTCTACGGAATGATTAACGACAACTTTCATTGATTTAATACTATTGGCGCTTAAATTATCCTCGTCGTAATAATGAACCGCCATTCCGAATATTTCCTCGTCAGCAAATCCATTGCATCCCGATTTTTGAACTTCTGAAAAAATGTAATTTACACATCCGTCAATGCTCTTGTTTTCTTTTTTCAATGTTTCTGCAAACAATGAATCTTGCTCAGCTCTTTTCTCTAAATACTGCTGAATTGTAACTTTAAATTTCTCTGTACCTTTGCTCATTTTTATTAAATTTTGATTGTTATTATCTTCCGTGAATTAACATGTATGCATCTCTCTGCTCCTGGTTGGTTCTTTCTTTTATGTCCGTAATTTGTTCAAAGAATTTTGAATCAGTTTTACTTCGTGTTGGTCTTATCTGTTCAAATGGCAACTCTAAAAACTCGCACATTTCGCAAATCTTTTTTGCTATTTCGTGATTAGCTCCAACTCTTTCAGATATTTTTCCATTGAAAGCAGTTGATGCTGCAGCTTGAAAATGTCTGTTACCACCATTCAAAAAACCACATTCTATAAAAACTTTAATATCACACCCTTTGAATTCTGGGTGGTTCTTGACGAAATAAAGCATTTTGAAAAGTTCAAAAAAGCGTAAATTCCTTAATTGCTTTGTTTTACCGTTTATCATGGCGTAACCACTTTTTTCGGTATCTGGGTCAATTCCGATTAATATTTTTTTCATAGCTACTTTCTAAATGATTTACCTTTAAATTCAATGATATTAAACATCTGAAAAACTCTATCGTAAATATGGCCACCATACTTTGATGAAAACTCATACAAAGCTTTGTTTAAATCGTTTGGC
>CAIRMK010000350.1 GCA_903879645.1 uncultured Bacteroidota bacterium | reverse complement strand
AAAAAATTAAACTGAAAAGTCCCGTCATTCGGGACTTCTTTTTTTTAACATTTCTTTAACAATTTAACATTTCGAGTAGTCATCACGGATTCCAATTTTCCAAATATTTTTTCATTTTTTTTATGAAAATTTACAATATATCTTTGTAGAAGAAATCAGAAACACATCTCTATTTATTTTCTGTTAGAGATTAAAATTCAAAATATTATAAAATAAAAATTCAAAAAACTTGCTACTTGCGAGGGTGGATTTCTATGTTTCAAAACAAAGTAAAAAAAACAATTTAATAACTATAAATAAAATGAGTGAAGTATTTTTTTTTGAAGGTGGTTTCAACCCTCAACCACGAAGAAACATTTCGGGAGGAATGTTTAAACGAAAAAGGGTTATAGACGAAAGTCTAATCGTTGTTAAGTCCTTTATGATGGGACCAGACAAACAAACAATAAACGGGTATATCAATAATCTTAAACACAATTTGGGTATTATTGAAGGTGGTGTAAGAACTTTTAAAACAAGTTTTATCTCTGGGAACAAATCTGTTAAGTATAACGGATATGATTTACAACTAATGGTTAAAGGAGATGTGGTATATTTATCAGTATCATTAGACGGACAAACATTTATGTTTGATTGCTGGAATATCAATTCAGTAGTAGATGGGTTAAGTCAAAGAAATAACAAATGTGATTTTTTTGATGCGGTATATGTTGAGGATTTAATCAACAAAGGAAGATTAAGTGTAAAGTTTAACGTGAGTAAATTAAAAAACCACGGAACAACTTGGAAGATGGTATAGTGTAAAATTTTATCTTTCGATTATGAGTAATATAAATTACTACAAATATTAAAAGGGTTTAGCGATAATGTTAAACCCTTTTTGTTATATCAAAATCTTATAATTGTAGTTATCAATTGTAAATAAATCCTTTTGTTTGATTAAGTAATTTACATAGTTGTTTTTGTCATTCCTTTTGGTAATATCTTCAATATAAATGTTTGGAGTTCTAAACGTAGTTTGTATATAATATTCTATATGTTGAGGTAAAATTGTAGTTTCTAATATAATATGAGTATGAACTTCGCAACTATCGGGGATTTGATTTCCCATAGAAACTTTGGTTGGATATTCAATAACAAAAAGATAGTTTAGTTTTTCAAATGAGTTTTTGTAATCTTTAAAAATTCTATTTAAAAATTTGTTAGTTAAAACAAACCTCAACTCTTCGGTAGTTTTACAACCTGTGTCATTTATGGTTATGGAGTAAATAGGGTTGTTTTGGGAGGTTATTTTATGAAAACTATATCTTATATCATCCACGATCATTTGGGTTGTTTTGGGAGTGTTTTTCTTTTTGAGGAGAACCATTTTTCTACATTAAGTTTATATATAATTCAACCAAGAACGGATATGAAAATATCCGTCCTAGTATGTGAATTATTGATTTTTACTTTCTATTTCTTTTTATTCACTTTTATTCCAGAGTGTGAGAACTCATTTATTTAATTTAGTTTTTCAATTTTTACTTTTAATTCCTCAATCTTAATTTTCAATTTTATTCTTTCTCGTTTCTTGAAATCTTTTTCAAGATTTAATTTTTCATTATTCTTTTTAATTGTTTCCTCGTGTTTTCTAATCTTGTTCCAATCGATCATTTAACTTATTTAATTTTTCTATAAGAACAATTTCCATCAACTCAAACAAGGTTGTTTCAGGATACAAAAACAGATTTTTATATTTAATAATTTCGGTTTGTTGTTTTTT
>CAIRMK010000349.1 GCA_903879645.1 uncultured Bacteroidota bacterium | reverse complement strand
TTACATACTTTATAATTCACATTTTAACAAATAAGGTTATTAAACAGTACTTATTGTTAAAAAACTTCACAACCTCATCAATCTCATTACTGACATATTCAAGATCACCAATAAATCCCCAATTTGTATTATTTCTATTAAAATCTTTTTGATGTTTTTTAATTTTTTCTTTTAATAAGATTAAGTCATTTTCAATCTTTATCATTAGTTGATTATATTTTGTTGAGGTATTCATTTTATTCTGAAATTAGTTTTTTTATCTTTTGAATAGTTCCGCTACTTTTATCTGTTAGTTTCATTGTCTTTCTTACTGAATATCCTTGTTTCAATAATTTTACAACGTCCTTGTGTTCTGTTAAAAGAGTTTCTGTATCTTTTTTAAATCCCTCTTTTCTGCCAACTTTGCCACCATTCTTTCTGTAACTCTCATAACCTGATTTAGTTCTTTGTCTGATTTGAGTTTTCTCCATCTCACTAACAGAAGTAAGGATTTGTATTAAAAATTGCGACATTGGATTTATTTCACATTTATCGTTTAAGGTTTCGATATTGTGATTTTTGATATAAAGTGAAATACAATTTTCATTCAACAACTGAATAGTTTTAAGAACCTCAATCGTATTTCTACCTAATCTACTCAACTCCCAACAAAGAACTTTATCAATTTTATTAGATTTGATGTAGTTTATCATTTTCATTAGTTCTGGTCGTTCCTCATTTGTTTTCCCTCCGGATATTTTTTCCTCAAAAATAGAAACAACCTCATAATTCATGTTTTTTGAGAACTCTAACAATTCCTCTGTTTGTCTTTTGTAATCTTGACTATTTGTTGAAACCCTAGAGTATATAACGACTTTCATATTGTATCAATTTAATATTTTAAATTTCGAAGATACAAAAACCGTATCAAACCACCTAATCTCTATTAATTAAAATGATACACTTTGTGGTTTGGTACATTTATCAAATAAAAATGCCAGTATCGTGAGAACTGGCATTTTAAATTTTTAACAAATGTGTTAAATGGATTTCCATAATGGATTATTTAAGTTAGTAATAAATTGAGGCCACTTCTTTCCCTTATTGTGGCAGGTTTCCGAATTTTGAGGTGATTCCTCTACTTGTTTACATCTCTTTATATTTTAATGGTTAATAAAATTAAGCTTGTATCTGAATCGTTCCCTACTTAATGATTTTGGTTCTTTGGTATTATAGTAGTATCTGAATCGTTCCTACTTATTTTTTGAAACTATATAAGTTTCCAATCTGTTCCGTGGTTCTTGTCGGCACCAACTTTGAACTTTACTTGTAATCTACCTGCAGTAATTAGGTCTGCAACATAACTTGATGGAATAACATCACATTTAGGATTTTTACAATTAAATGATTTTGCTATTTCATTTAGATCCCAGCTCTCTAATTGTAATAAAGATTTTCCATCTCTAATCACAATTAATACAATATTGTTTTTAATAACCAAACTGAACAAATATCCATTGTATAGAACTTCGTCTTTACCTGATATGAAAGGTGTATTAAAAGTAGCAACGCCACCTACTTTAATACCAACATTGTTTTTTAAGTTAGTGACAGAACCTTTCATTTTTCTGCCAGGCCCCAAAGTAAACACTTTGTTGGTAATTAATGCCTCATTAAAAAATGGTTTTGACTTTTTGAAAATTGTTGGATAAGTCATAAATCCTCCGTCGAAAATTGATTGTGCTTGCATATTTTTGCTTTTTATTTGTTATTAATTAATCCTCTATTTCTAATAAACTTAATTTTCTATCTCTAACTTCCCTTTTGTATTCTGTAATATCATCTAATATGAATTGACTATATACATTGTTCATTTCTGAATCATCAATCTCATATAATTTATGGTCTAAATATTTTGTCATATATTCAATTTATATTGGTGTTATTAATTCATCATTAACCTCATCATTTTCAACCACTAAATCATATTTATTAATCAGATATTCCAAATAATTGGTAACCAGTATCTCAAAAAGACATTGTAAATCTTTTTTATAAAAGTCCTCACATTTTTTTTCAAATTTTTCTATTTCCTCATCATCATCCATCTCACTAGTAAAACTCTCTGTGTAATGTTCAATGTTTATTTCTGCCCGATCTACTAACTCATACTCTAAGTATTCTTTAATAATCTCTAATTCCTCTTTTGTTCTTGTTTTTTTCATAAGTTTTCTTTTTTATTAATATGTTAATTTTTCTATTTATTCTCATCTAATGTTGTTTATTTCATTATTTATTCTGCAAAAGTACAGTCAAAATAAAGGATATTCTAATAAAAGTTAAAGTTGTTACGATTGAGTAAATAATGAATTAATTGAGAATAAGTTACAGAATGCTACCAAAGATTTTATCCTTGTAACTATCTGATAATAGATTTTTTTTGAAAAGTTACAAATGTTAAAGTTTTCATTTGCATCATAATCAACTACTTAAAAAAGTAATTTGAAAGTGTTATACTTTG
>CAIRMK010000348.1 GCA_903879645.1 uncultured Bacteroidota bacterium | reverse complement strand
GAAACCTTTTTTACTTTATGTGCATACCTATGTTGACCAGACAAATAACGTTGGTATTGGATAACAGCATCCAAAATAGTGTATGTCTTCAAACTAAAGTGGACTTTTCCTAAGAGAGTATTTAGTTAATAATTCAAAGATAAATGTTTTTTTTGATTTGTTGTTAATTTTAATTTTTGGTACTCATTTCTACGATTAATAATAGCTATTTTCTTTAATCGTTCTCGTTCTTTTAAAATCAGTTCGCCTCTTCCAAAATAGACATCTGCTGGGGTTAAGTTGTTTAATGATTCATGATAGCGTTCATTATTGTAACGATAAACAAACTTTTCTAAAGCAGCTTCTAATTCTTCTGGAGTGAAGTAATTATCAAGTTTTACGACATTTTTCATGGTTCTGTGATAGCGTTCAATCTTTCCTTGTGTTTGAGGATGATTGGGTCTGCCATGAACTTGCTGCATTTGATAATTATCTTTTAAATACGTTTTTAATTCGCTTGCAATATAACACGAACCATTGTCTGACAAGAGTTTTGGTTTTTGTTTAGTTACCAATTTTGCTTTTTTAATGGCAGAATCCACAGTTCTTTTTACATCATCGGCTTTCATGCTTGAGCAAAGTTCCCAGTGTACAATGTATCTACTGTAATCGTCCAAAACCGTACTCAAATAATACCAACCCCAACCCAGAATTTTAAAATAAGTAAAATCAGTTTGCCACATTTGATGAACAAAGCCTGTTTTATCTTTAAATTCATCGCCTGCACTCAAGAAAATATGAGCTGGAGCTGTAATTAATCCTCTTGCTTTTAAAATTCGATAGACGCTGGATTCTGATAAGAATATTTGTTGTTCATCGGTCATTTTATAGGCTAATTCTCGAGAAGATAAATCAGGATAATCTAAAGCTAATTTAACAACCAAATTCTTCTGTTCTTGTGGAATGCTATTCCATTGCCGATTAGAAGTTCTTTTAGTTGGAATTAAACCTTCAACACCATTTTCGCTGTAGGCATGATACCAATTGTAAAACGTACTCTTGTTGATTCCAATTTCTTGGAGTGTTCGATTTACACCAATTTCAGAACGAGTAACCATGTGAATTATTTCTTGTTTTTCGGATACTGTAAGTCGCATATATTTCTTGAACTTTTCACTTAATCCAGCATTTCCAAGCTTTTTTTTACAATATCGTAGCGTAAAACCAAATCGGCAATCATCACTTTTAAAGCCTGATTTTCTTTCTTGAGTTCTGCTACTTCATCACTCGTAGCTTCTCTTGTTACATCGCCAGCTAAACGCTTTTTACCAGCTTCTAAAAATTCTTTGTTCCATTTGTAAAACTGAGATTCATTAATGGAATATTTACGACATAATTCTGCAACTGACATTTCAGCTCGAAAAGCTTCCATAACAATTTGGATTTTCTGTTCTGAACTAAAGATTCTTCGTGTATTTCTACGAATGTCTTTGATAAAATTCTCTGCTGTTTTTTTCTTGGGTGTTTTCATGATAATTCAAATTTAATGATTTTGAAAACACTCTCTTAGTTTTGACTTAAATCAGTACACTTTTTGCTGACGATTTACACTAGTAATAATAATACCCATAATGTAGCTAATTATCAAGGAGGTTATTCAGCACTTAACTTAACTGGTGGTACAGGCCCTGTAGCACCCGTAACCATTAGTGGTGTTGGAACTAGTTCTAAAATACCAAATCGATACATTCCTGTAGGACAAGGATTCTTTATTGTAGGCTCTACAATTGGAGGAACCGTAAATTTTGATAATAGTATAAGAGGTTTTGTAAAAGAGGATGATGCTATCAACTCAAATACTCTTT
>CAIRMK010000347.1 GCA_903879645.1 uncultured Bacteroidota bacterium | reverse complement strand
GTGTTCTCTTGACTTTGTTTGTGATAGAACTGCACCGTTTGGGTGTCGTAATCTACTTTTACAAAATAGAGCTTTTCATAATCATTATCGGGATAAAAATCACTCCAATTGGCATAACCTAGTTTGGTTCTATCGCTATTGACATTATTATTGACTAACCTCCATTTGCAATTGGCTGCTCTACCCCAATGATTGGACAATCGATAGACGCCTATTTTAGTAAAGTAATAACAACTACCCGATTTGCTTTTGTAGTTCAAAGACAAGTCTTGTAGTACCTCCAACCCTACTTCTTGAAAAATACAAAAAGTATAGTTGTGAAAATTGGTTTTGTTATAGATTTTGGGTGGCATTTAAGAATAGTTTTTATTAATTCATCCAAATTCTAAAAGTATCAATGATGTTCCATTTTCCATTTATCTTCTTTAAATAAATGGCTTTACCATTGCCACAAAGTCCTTCACATCCGTAAGTTAATTGGGTATACGCTTTGTTTCCATCTAATGAAAATAAAGGAATAGTCATTTGATAAAATTGGTAAGATTCTCCTTTTTTTCGTTTTTTTAGAATTCCATCCAGCGTGGTTGCATTTATTTTGCTAATGATTTCAGGGTTAATTCTAAATTTTTCTGGATTCTGATTTTGCTCTACTAAGGTTATGGAATCTATTTTAGTGAAAAATAATTCATTGTTGAATTTGGCAAGCATTAAATTTTCAAATAAAACAGTATTTAATGGCTTTGCTGGTGGCTCAATCATTCCATCTTTTCTTTTGGCTGGATTTTGAATGTTCAGTTTTACTAAATCAATACAAAACAAATTTGTGTCCTTGTCTTTTTTAGACACATTTAAACTGTCTTGTACAATTATGGCGGCTACAATTTCATTTATCGCCTTACTTCTTGAAGCGTCTATTACTGGTGCATTACTTTTAGAATTACAATTCACTAATAGAATTGAAAGCGCAATAAATAAAATTGTTTTTTTCATAGTATTGATGGTCTCCTGTTAAGTTATATATCAACTTCAAACAAATATAACAAAATATCCCTATTATTTTAAAAACACAACCCACACCCAAAATAAAACCACAATCACATCCAAACGATTTATTTTTTTTGTTAGTTGATTATGTATATACTATTCTAATCTCTGCTCCCAAGTTCTCGATACATTTTCTATAAAATAGCTCCATCACTATTTCATAAAAAAATCGAAGTGACGACCTACTGATGATACTCTTTAAGGAGTCCAACACTCATAATTCAAAATTCATTACTCATAATTAATTCTACAGTCACTTCTACTAATTCTACCGTCTCTTTGAGTGATTATTGCGCGGAGCAATCCCGATTGCTATCGGGAGTACCGAGAACTATAGAAATTATAGAATTAATGTAAAAACCAAATAACCAAAAAAGGCCCTCCAACAGCAGAACTTTTCAAACAAAATAAAGATACTTTTTTTTGAAAAAACGTCACGAAAAGGCAAAATAGCACTTCAAAGTGCTTACTGGAATACCCTAGAGGCTTTCCGGTATACCCTAGAGCCTCGCCGGAACACCCTAGAGGCTTTCCGGAACACCCTAGAGCCTCGCCGGAACACCCTAGAGCCTCGCCGGAACACCCTAGAGCCTTTCCGGTATACCCTAGAGGCTCGCCGGAACACCGGAGAGCCTTTCCGAAACATCGGAAAGCAAAAACATACTATTGAATAATTTGAGAAATATAGATTTGTGAGGGGATTTTAATATATTTGTATACTAGACAGTAACAACTTCTATGGCACAAAGCCACACTCCTATTTGGGTAGATTGGAGCTATTTTATGGCTCCTGTATACAAGTTAGCAGAAATAATTTTAAAGAACTGCAAAACACCAATAAACACTTTATAAACTCAATCTATGAAAAAATTAACGTTAATAATAATCGTTATATTACTAAGTCTAGTATCATGCGAAAATAAATCTAAAAAAAATATTAAATATGATAAAAATGGAAATATCATAGCTATCGAATATACCAGAGAAGGGAAATTATTAGATTCTATTGTGTTCTTTAAAAATGACAAAATTTCAATGAAAATGTTTTTTAAAAAGAATAATCAAACAGAATTATATATTAAAACATATAGTAAAAATGGAAAATTAAAATCAGAAGGAAACACAATTTTGAAGGAAAAAATTGGTAAGTGGAAGTATTATTATGATGATGGTAAAAGAATTGTTGAATATAAAATCATAAAAAATAAAGAATACCCAAATCAAATTTGGACTTTCAATAAAGATGGAAAATTAAACTTAAATTTATCATCATTTTATTCAAGTAAAATTGAAGGAGAACAACTATTAAATGGTACTAAAGTGAAAATTTTGAAAGTAAAGTACGTTCCAGGTCTTAAGAATACAATATGTACAATAAATCTCTCTCAAAAAATAAATAAAGATTACAGTAACATAGATTCAGTGGAGAAATTTACTCTTAGATCTGATAATAATTATATATTTACAATACCTCTAGAGTTAGATTCTACAGGAAAAAAAATTACTGTTATAGGTTATATTGATGAACACTTTTTCGATGAGAAAACAAAAAATCTTGAACACTCTACGAAGAGAACTTATATTAGTATTCCTATAAATAAATTATAAATATTACTTCTGCTAACAGCCGTTTGCCCCCGCTACCGCGCGAATCTATCGCGTGGCAGTTTCTAAATAAAACAAAAGTTACATCTAATTGATGTAGCTTTTTTTGTTAGATTTGTTTATATGTTGATTAATAGGATAATTCAAATAGCATTTAATGAAAATAATAAAAATATTTCTAATAAATTATTGATAGTCAATCAATAAAAACAATTACTACCGTTAATAGCCGTTTCACTCAATTTGGCTTTTCGGCCATACTTTAAAGTTTGTTTTGTACTTTTGATTTTTAGTGTTTAATTGAAAGTTTTGGGGCTATAAATCTTGACCTTCTTGAAATCACAACACGTATGTAGCAATTTTTTCAGCAACCTTTTAATACTATGGCACGACAATTACTTTTTACATTTCTAATATTTTTCTCAGTTGGTGCTTTTAGTCAAGAAAATCAAGCTGAATCAAACAAAACAAATTTTAATACTGTTTTTAAGAATATTAAATCAGGAGAATTTGATGGTACTGCCAATGGTGTTTTATTTATTAAAAATTCAGAGGGACAAGATTTGGTTCTTGATTTTCAAGGTAGCCAATCTAAGTTGACCTTGGAACAAGATAAAGATGAAGTTTATGACGTCAGTACAAAAATATATAATGCAAAAACAACAAGCGGAAAGTCAAAAATTGAGTATCATACCTATAATTATGCCAATAAAATTATTATACAGCTTTCCAATGACACATTTCAAGTCGGGATTATAGATGGCGCGAGTGATGAAGAAATAAGCGGGCTAAAATATTATTACAAATCGGAAAAAGGAACTGAATATTTGGTTTTACAAGTTGAAAAAGAATTGATTTTAACAAATTATCATACATTGTTGAAAAACATCAATTATGATGAAACTAATGCTCAGAATTTGAAACAAAATAAAAGAGTTATAAAACTACTTCCAAATTCAACACTTGTTTTCGCAATTAAACGTGATAAATAAAACTATAATCACATCGCAATGGTGTGATTTTTTATTAGATTTGTTTTAGAGGTTTAAACAAAACTACACAATAAAGTATACCATGAAAAAAATAATTATACTAGCCACTTTGCTATTGGCTTTTGGAGTGGCAAAGGCGCAATGCACGATATGGCATTCGGATAGATCAGGAAACAAAGAAAGCAGATTGTATATTGTTGATGGCAGCACGTTTTGGCAATCGGACCGATCTGGGAACAAAGAAAGCAGGATTTTTATCATCGATGGCAACACTATTTGGCAATCGGACCATTCTGGAAATAAAGAAACTAGACTTTATATTATGGATGGAAACACGATATGGCAATCAGACAGATCGGGAAACAAACAAACGAGGCTCTACATCATTGATGGTAACACAATATGGCAATCAGATAGATCGGGAAACAAACAAACTAGACTCTATATTGTTGATGGCGATACGCTTTGGCAATCGGATAGATCGGGAAATAAACAAACCCGACTGCTTATTGCTGAAGGAGGATGCCTAATGAGAACAAGTATAATAACTTGTATTTTAGGTAAATTGTAATTGCGTTTATTAAGGACACTACTAAATTACCATACTATTTCGGTTGTACTCTTGCTTTTTAAAAAGGTATTGGTTTTGCTAAAATGATTGTTGCCAAACCATAATCCTCTATTGGCACTCAAAGGAGACGGATGACCGGTTTCTAAAACATAATGCTTGTTTCTATCAATCTTGGCGCCTTTCTTTTTGGCAAATCCACCCCAAAGCAAGAACACCACATTCTCTTTGTCGTCAGATATCTTTTGAATCACGGCATCGGTAAACGTTTCCCATCCTTTCTTTTGATGGCTTCCTGCTTCGCTTTCCCTCACGGTTAGTGTGGCATTCAATAGCAAAACACCTTGTGCTGCCAATCGCTCTAAATTGCCCGATATCGGAAAAGGCGTTTGTATATCTTGTTCAATTTCTTTGAAGATGTTTTGCAATGATGGCGGCAATGCAATGCCATCATTTACAGAAAAACACAATCCATTGGCTTGCCCAAATCCATGATAAGGGTCTTGACCTATAATGACAATCTTGACTTCATTAAAAGGACAATGGTCAAATGCAGCAAAGATTTCGTCTGCTTTTGGATAACATGTTTTGGTGGCATATTCCTCTTTAACAAATGAAATCAAGGCTTTAAAATAAGGTTTCTCCATTTCAGAAGATAAAACATTTTGCCAGGTGCTATGAATTGAAAGTTGCATTTTAATTATTTTTTTTACAAATATAAATACTTTAAAACTTTGTAACTTTGACGTTTTACACTAAAATGATTTCAATTACCGACAAAACCCTTCAAGATTTAGAATTCAACACCGTTTTGGAAACCATTTCTGCGCTATGCAACACTGAAATTGGCAAACAAAAGGCTTTAGAAATAATCCCTTTTAAAGAAAAGGAACTCTTAATGAATTCTTTATGGCAAACCTCCGAATATGTTTCGTCGTTTACAAATAATAACGCCATTCCTAATCATGGTTTTGAGACCATTACTAGTGATTTAAAGATGTTAGCCATTGAAGATAGTTTTCTTGAAGTAGGCAGTTTTAGAAAAATAGCTACCCTATCAGAAACAGTCAATACGTTGTTATTATTTCTAAAAAAATTCAACGACTATTATCCCAAACTCCATGAAAAGGCAACAGCCGTAGAGTTTACCAAAGTAATCATTCAAAAAATTGATGAAGTAGTAGATAAATATGGTGTTATAAAAGACAACGCGTCTCCCGAATTAGTTAACATTCGCAGGGATATGAGTTTGGTTAGAGGAAAAGTCAACCAAAGTTTTGGTATGGCTTTAACGCAATACAATTCACTAGGCTATCTAGATGATATTAAAGAGAGTATTGTTGAAAACCGAAGAGTTTTAGCGGTATTAGCCATGTATCGAAAGAAAGTAAAAGGCTCCATCTTGGGGAATTCCAAAACAGGAAGCATTGCCTATATTGAACCCGAAGCCACCCTAAAATATTCACGTGAGCTGAACAATTTAGAATACGAAGAGCGAGAAGAAATTACTCGAATTTTAAAGAAATTATCGAATGATATTCGTCCGTTTTTAGCACTAATAAAACAATATCAAGAGTTTCTTAGCGATATCGATGTCATTGCCGGAAAAGCAAAATATGCCAATAAAATAAATGGTTTATTACCTACTATCGTTGAAGAAAAGCGCTTGTATTTTAGAGAAGCCTTCCATCCTATTTTGTATTTAAACAACAAAGAAAAAAAGGAAGTTACCTATTCGCAAACCATAGAATTAACAGATAAAAATAGAATCATTGTCATTTCGGGACCTAATGCTGGAGGAAAAACAATTTCATTAAAGACGGTTGGTTTATTGCAATTGATGCTTCAAAGTGGTATGTTAATCCCCGTACACGAACGAAGTGAAACCTTTTTATTCGATAGAATTCTAACTGATATTGGAGATAATCAATCTATTGAAAATCATTTAAGTACTTACAGTTATCGACTAAAGAACATGAACTACTTTTTAAAGAAATGTAATTCAAAAACAATGTTCTTAATTGATGAATTTGGTACCGGTTCCGACCCTGAATTGGGAGGTGCATTAGCAGAAACATTCTTAGAAGAATTTTACCATAGAGAAGCATTTGGAATTATAACAACTCATTATTCCAATTTGAAAATATTGGCTAATGAATTACCTTTTGCTTCCAATGCGAATATGCTTTTTGATGAAAAATCATTAGAACCGATGTATAAATTGATTCTTGGTCAAGCAGGAAGTTCTTTTACGTTTGAAGTCGCTCAAAAAAATGGTATTCCTTATGGATTAATCAATCGAGCTAAAAAGAAAATTGATGGCGGAAAAGTACGATTTGATAAAACCATTGCAACGCTTCAAAAAGAGCGTTCTAAAATGGAAAAAACTTCTTTAAATTTAAAAGATGAAGAAACCAAAGCTCGTGAAGAAGGCAAAAAACTAGAAACCATTAATGCTAAAATTCAAGATAAATTAGAACGGTATCAAGAATTGTATGATGCCAACCAACGATTAATATATATCGGACAAAAAATTGAAGATATTTCAGAAGTTTATTTCAACAATAAAGACAAAAAAATATTAATTGGAGAATTTCTTAAAATGGTTGAAATAGAAAATTCTAAACGAAAAAAGCTTACTGTAAAAGAAAAGAAAGTTAAAGAAGTAATTCAGAAGCAAGTCATTGAAGAAGTAAAAGTTAAGGTAGAAGAAATCCGTACAGAAAAGAAAGAAAAGAAAATCAAAGCAAAAAAAGAAGAAGAAAACAAACCTAAAGTACTTCTAAAAGTTGGTCATCGAGTACGAATGATTGACGGAAAATCAATTGGTACTATTGATAAAATTGAAAAAAATAATGCCGTTGTTAACTATGGAGTCTTTACTTCAAAAGTAAGCTTAGATGCTCTAGAATTTGTTGATGCTCTCAAAAAATAATTCAAAAATGGAAGTCAAATACTTACCTATAGATAAAAAGATTATACTTTTTGATGGTGTTTGTAATCTTTGCGATTCTTCCGTTCAGTTCATCATAAAAAGCGATGCTAAAGATATCTTTCGATTTGTAGCCATTCAATCAGAATTAGGGTCTAAAATCATTAATTATCTAGGAATTGATACTTCTATTGTTGACAGTATAATATTATATATTCCAAATATAGGCTACTACACAAAAGCTACTGCTGTCTTTCGAATTGCAAAAGAACTAAACACATGGCATCGTTACTTATCATACCTATCATTTATTGGGAAATATGGAGATTTTATTTATGATTACATCGCTAAAAATAGATATCAATGGTTTGGCAAAAAAGAAAACTGTATGACT
>CAIRMK010000346.1 GCA_903879645.1 uncultured Bacteroidota bacterium | reverse complement strand
TATGGAATTTTTTACAATCGGAGTTTATAACTCAACGGAAAAAGAATTTTTTGATAAACTATTAGAAAACAATATTGATACATTTTGCGATATTAGGCAGCGCAGAGGTGTTCGTGGAGCGAAATATTCTTTTGTAAATAGCAATCGTTTACAACAAAAGCTTAATGATTTAGAAATTAAATATGGCTATATCCCCAATTTAGCACCAACCTCTGAAATCCGTGAATTACAAAAAGAAATTGACTTAGAAAAAGGGGAATTGAAAAGAGAAAGGCAAGAGCTCGGAAAAGTATTTGTAATAGAATATAAAAACAGAATTCTGAAAAATTTTGATTTTGATACGTTTTTTGAAAGCCTTGAGCAAATTGGAGCCAATAAAGTAGTTCTTTTTTGTGTAGAAGAGCATCCAGAAGCATGCCACCGTTCAATTGTAGGTGATAAATTATCAAACACTTATAATAAAAAAATTACTAACTTATAAATGGAAGTATTAATTCTCTCTAAAACAAAGTATGGTAATACACATTTTTGCGTAGGCGGTATTTGTATAGCCAATAATCAATTTATTAGATTATTAAATCAAGGTGGTTATTATCAGCCAGCAGACACTCAATTTAATATAGGTGACATTTGGGATATTACATTTACACCTGTAATTTCAAAAAGAGAACCTCATAATGAAGATGTGATTATTAACACGTTTAGATTTATAAGGAAAATTTATCCTCTTGAAACTTATATCAAAAATATGGGAGTCACAATTTGGAAAAATAATATTTCTAATATTTTTGAAGGTAAAATTTTATGGCAAAGAAATGGCAAAGGGTATTTTTCTGAAAAAATAAATAACTACCCGAGTCATAGCGTTGGTTTTTGGATTTCAGATGTAGATTTAAAATATTTAAATGGTTCGTACATTTATGAAAATAACGGAATTACCAAACAAATAATTTACAAAGGCAATCAAACTGCTTTACAAGTTATCCCCAAGGGTCAAGTGATAAGGTTAAGTATAGCAAAGTGGTGGAAACCTGAAGACACTGATATTGAAGCGAGATGTTATCTGCAGCTTTCTGGTTGGTACGATGACCAAGTTGAACCTGTCAAAGAAATAGAAATTCAGCCCATCGCAAATCCAAAACCAATAATTAAAAGTTATGAATTGCCAAAATACCAAGCCACAAAAATAGCTCAACAACCTAAAAACACAAGTGGTTCTTGCTACATAGCGACTTTATGCTATGATGACTTTTACGCCGACGAAGTTTGTAGTTTTAGAGACTTTAGAGATTTAACATTAAGTAAGTACAAATTAGGAAGACAATTCATCGCAAAGTATTACTCTTTTGCACCAAAATTGACTGCAAAATTAGAGAATTATAAAACTCTTAATAAAGTAATTAAACACTTTATTCTTAATCCTTTGCTGACAATTATTAAGATACTAAAACTCGATCAAAATAAAAACTAATGCCCACCGCTACCTCGCGAATCCCTTCGCGGGGTTTCTATAACCCAACCTATGTAATCTATCCCAAGCGAAGCGCCTTAACCACAAATAAAACTCCCTGCATCTCTGTGCCCATCTCTGTGCAACCAAACCTATATCCAATAAAAAACCGCCGATTGGCGGTTTTCATTTTAAATAGTAGCTGGAGTCGGGTCACTACCTCCCACATTACCAGAGCGCATACGCTCAATAATTCTCGTAATCGTATACTCCTTTTCCTTCGGCGTTCCCTTATACATGATTTT
>CAIRMK010000345.1 GCA_903879645.1 uncultured Bacteroidota bacterium | reverse complement strand
GGTTTCTTTGAGTTGGAATTTTACAATTTGCCAAGCTAATTTCATAAAATAGGAATGGGTTTAAAAAAAAGAATCCGAAACAAGTTCGGATTAAAGTTTGGCAAGCGGCCTACATCGCACCGCTACAACCACATACCTTTGCTATGTTCCCATCCTGGAGGATTCTGCAGGAGCTGGTCGTGTAGGACTTGCCGGTGCAAAGATACAATCTTTTTGTATTTTTGCAAGAAATTAACATCATAAATAATACATTTGTAACTATAAATTCAACCTTTTAATAATGAGAAAATATAACGCATTAGCATTCATTTTATTAGCAACCCTATTGGCAAGTAGTTGTAAAGATAAAAATCAGGCCGAAAACAATTTTAGTATAAACGAAGAGGTTTTAAAAGCGCAATATACACCCAAGGAATCATTAGATTTAGAAATAAAAAATGCTAAAAATAAAAAAATTGATAGTGTTGTTTATTCTATTAATAACGTAAAGGCCGGCGGTGCAAAAGGCACTAGCAAATTTTCATTCCCTTTAAAAGATCAAAAATTAGGATACCAAAACGTAAAAGCAAATATCTATTTTGAAGGAGAAAAAGAAATTGATTCTTCAAGAGTAGAATTGATTTCAGATATTACTCCAAAAGTTTTGACGTATACCATCGTAAATACGTATCCACATGATATCAATTCCTATACAGAAGGATTGGAATTTTACAAAGACACTTTATATGAAAGTGCTGGAGAATATGGCAAATCTAGATTACTAAAAACTGATTATAAAACAGGTAAAATTTTAAAAAGCCTAAAATTGGAAGACAAGTATTTTGGAGAAGGAATTACTTTTATCAATGACAAAATATACCAACTTACCTACAAAGAACATACTGGTTATATCTATGACGCTAAAACATGGAAACTAGAAAAAACCTTTGTCTTTGACAAACTAGAAGGATGGGGAATGACAAATGATGGTAAGAATATTTATTTCAATGATAGCTCTGAGAAAATATGGAAAATGGATCCTAAAACACAAAAAACCATAGATAACATCAACGTATATTCAACAAATACAAAAATAAAAGAAGTGAATGAATTGGAATGGGTGGATGGAAAAATCTATAGTAATATCTATCAAAAGAAAGCTATAGTCGTTATCAATCCTGTTAATGGTGCTGTGGAAGGAATGCTAGATATGTCCAATTTAGAAAAATTAATTACTCGACTTCCGGATACTGATGTATTAAATGGAATTGCTTACAATCCAAAAACCAAGACATTCTTTGTTACTGGTAAAAATTGGAACAAAATGTTTGAAATAAAAATTAATAAGTAACAAGGAGTTATAAAAATTTAAGCTGTATAGTTAAATTACTTCTATACAAATAACTAATAACTAAGTAAACAAATCATCATTAAATACAATACCCTCAACTATTGAATAGTTGAGGGTATTGTATTTAAAATTGGTACGTATTATTTTAGAGTAAAACTAGATTTTGAAACCAACTCACTTTTATCAAAAACATTAACAAAATAAGTTCCTTTCTCAAATTTTTTCCCTGGTAAATCTTGAGATACATTTACAGTCTTATTTTCATATTTTACAGAAGTTGTAAAACTATAAGTCAATGATTCACTACCAAATTCAACCGTTGATTTATCACCAAGAACATTATTCTTAGTATCTATTACTTGAATATAATAAGTTTTATCCCCTGATTTTGCAATTTTATTTTCAGCAATAGTAAAACTTACCTTTAAGATATTAGCTCTACTAGCTTTATCCGTTTCAATCTGTTTTCCAGAACTTTTTAACTTATAAGCCCCCGTTTTTAAATTCAATACAGATAATTTAGAACCTTTTTCAACCGTTTTTGACAATTCTTCATTTTGACCAACAAGAACTTGATTGTAATTTTTAGAATCCGTCAAAACTACTTTAGTACTATCTAAATTGGTTGTTAAGGCTTGATTTTGTTTTTTCAACACTTCAACCTCTTGCATTAAACTATTCATTTTAGTTTGTAATGCTAAGAATTTTTGTTTGTATTTAGCCAATGAAGCAACATCTCCTTTAGATTTTTCTAATTGCGCCATTAAACCTACTACTTTTTCTCTTTCAGCAATTAGTTCATCAGACATAGATGTATTTTCAGCGATAGCGGCATCATAGGTAGCTTTAAGTTTTTGCAAGTCAAGCAATACATTTTCTTTCTCTGTTTTGGTAGAAGTAACTTCTGTATGAAGAGTTTTAACTTCAGTAGTTAATTTAAAAATATAAAATAAACTCCCTAATAAAAGTATAGAGAGGACTAATATTATTGCTTTTAACGAAGAATTACTTTTTTGATTTTCCATTTGGGTTACATTTTGTGTTTAGCAAATTTAATAATTTTTAATTGTATAACGTAATTTTATATAAATATATTATTTTTGAGGACAAAGAATTTATTTCATGGAAAAACTTATTCGCTTTACATCGTCCGATTTATCAAATATTACCAACCATAGAAGTGGCGAAGTAAAATTTGGCGAAAAAATGGTTACTATACCAAAAGAACAAGAGGCATTTACATTTCTGAAAAATTGCGATCAACGATTTGTTTTATTTGGAATACCCGAAGATATAGGTATCCGAGCCAATTATGGTAGACCTGGAGCTAGTACTGCATGGGATAGCGCTATGAAAAGTATCGCCAACATTCAACACAATAGATTTTGTAAAGGCTCTCAAATAGTTGTTCTCGGTCATTTGGATGTGAGCGAGGAGATGGAATCAGTTAAAAATTTAGATTTCAATGTGACGGCTGATCGAAAAAAATTAAGTGATTTAGTCGTGCAAATTGATAAAGAAGTGTCTCATATCATAGCCAATATTGTGAAAGCTAGGAAAATTCCAATTGTAATCGGTGGCGGACATAATAACGCCTACGGGAATATTAAAGGTACCGCTTTAGCAAAAGGAAAACCTATAAACGCAATCAATTTTGATGCGCATTCCGATTTTAGAATTCTGGAAGGACGCCATAGCGGCAATGGATTTTCTTATGCCTTTGAAGAAGGTTTTTTGAAAAAATATTTTATTTTCGGACTCCATCATTGTTATACTTCAAAAAATGTTTTAGACAAACTTAAAACGTTAAAAGAACGTGTTTTGTACAACACGTATGATAGTATGAAAATTAAAAAAACAAAAGATTTTAATATTGAAATGCAATTTGCATTAGACTTCATAAAAAATGACTACTACGGAATTGAAATTGATTTAGATTCCATTCCAAATATTCCATGTAGTGCGATGACTTTAAGTGGTTTTTCAGTAGAAGAATTGCGCCAATTTATCTATTTCTTTGGCAAACATCAAAATGCTTCTTACATCCATATCTGTGAAGGGGCACCAAGTTTAGACAATGATAAAAATAATCATTTGGTTGGTAAACTTATTGGGTATTTAGTAACTGATTTTATAAAAGCTAAAACAGAAATAAATATTGAATAATAAGTAGTAAATAGTCTTTTAGTATCTATTTTATAGACGCGTAAAGGAGTCCAAAACATAAAAAAAGTCCCAATTTCTTGGGACTTTCTATTTTCTTACCAAATCACTACTCGCAACGAATCGGGTTGATACATTGGGTTTCCAGGTTGGATATTAAAAGCTTTTTGAAATTCAGGAACATTCGCTAATGGACCATTAACTCTATACTGCGCCGGAGAATGTACATCCATCATTACTTGTTGCAATAATGATTTTTGAGTAGCATTAACCATCCAGGCATAGCCGTAAGCTAAGAAGTATCTTTTTTCTGGAGTCAACCCACCAACAACTTCTTTAGTTTTGTATTGCTTGGTTTTCTTAAAGGCTTCAAATCCCATCACAACACCCCCTAAATCAGCAATGTTCTCTCCTTGTGTAGCATCGCCATTTACATTTTTATCTCCAATTTTGAATTTACTAAATTGATCAACAATTAACTTCGTTTTAGCCTTAAATTTTGAATAATCTTCTTTGGTCCACCAATTATTCAAATTTCCTTTATCGTCATATTGACTCCCTTGATCATCAAATCCATGAGTGATTTCGTGTCCAAAGGTTGAACCTCCAATAATCCCATATAAAATAGCATCATCCGGCATTCTTCCTTCAAATCCAGGTACTATAATATTACAAGCAGGTACACAAATTTCGTTATTACTAGGATTATAGTAGGCATTATAAGTTTGTGGAAACATATTCCACTCAGTTCTGTCTACAGGTTTTCCAAATTTATGAATCATGTAATTATAACTCCATTGATTGACAGCCATAACATTGCTGCAATATGATTTTTTATCTACTACAACAGAACTCATGTCTTTCCATTTATCAGGATATCCAACTTTCATCACAATCTTACTCAATTTTGCCAAGGCTTTTTCTTTAGTAACAGAACTCATCCAATCTAACTTTTTTATACGCTCAGAATAAACATCACGGATATTGTTACCAATTTCAAGCAATTTTTCTTTGGTGCCTTTGGGTAAATATTCATCCACATAAACCTGTCCTATAAGTTCCCCAAGAGAGTTCCCTGTCTGCTCCACTACTCTTTTCCAACGTGGTTTTTGCTTGTTAATTCCACTCATAACCGTACTGAAAAAATAAAAATTTTGATTTTCAATCTCTTTATTCAAGTACGAAGCATAATTATTATATAAATCCCATTTCAAATAAGTTTTCCAATTATCTATCGAGTAATTTTTTAAAGCTGCATTCAACGCTTTGTAAAATTCTGGTTGACCCACAATTACAGTATCTGCATTTTTAATATTCAAATTGACAAACATTACTTTCCAATCGATAGAAGTAGTAATAGCATTCAATTGACTAACGCTCATTTTATTATAATTCTTAATTGGGTCTCGAAGTGCTTCTAATTTTCTAGAACTTTGAGCCAATTCTGTTTCCATTTTCATGATTAAATCGGCAGTAACAATCGCTTTATCCTTAGCTTCTCCGGTCAATTCAAAGATCTTAGCTACATGTTTTAAATATTCGGCTCTAATTTTTACTGAATTAGCATCCGTGTCAAAATAATAGGCTCTTTGCCCTAATCCCAATCCTCCTTGACCCAAAAATAAAGCATTTTTAGAACTTATTTTATCATCTTGTCCCACCGAAAAATTAAAGGCGGGTGAAGCACCAATAGTATGCAAATGGCCTACAGTTTGCAATAAACCAGATAAATCCTTAATGGAATTTATGTGCGCTATTTCATTTTTTAATGGGGCAATCCCTGCTTTATCAATGGCTACTGAATCTAATCCCGAAGCATAGAAATCACCGATCTTTTGTTTGTTGCTTCCTTTACTGGCATTAGCTTCCGCTGATTTAATACAAATAGATTTCACCTGATTGTTAATAGTATCCTGAATCATACGGAATATTCCATTACTTTTTTCAGAAGAAGGTATTGGATGTTGCTTGAACCAACCTCCATTAGCATAATTAAAAAAATCTAACGAAGGGTTAACTATTGTATCACGATTGCTCAATAAAGGATCTACAAACGCTTTCTCTTTTTTGTTACAGTTCATTGCAAATAAGACTACAATAAATAAAACTGTAATTTTTTGAATTCTTTTCATATTTATGATTTTAATCGATATTACCTATCGAATGGATAAAAAAATGTGACCAAATCTAATGAAATTAATTAGTACGAAGAAATAATTAATATAATGACTATTTATTTACAATAATTTTAGCATATTGAGCGTTGTATAAATAGTAAATTGCACCAAAATTAAATGTCATGGATAAAATCAAAATACTTTGGGTAGACGACGAAATAGATTTGTTAAAACCACACATCCTTTTTTTAGAAAAGAAAAACTATGAAGTAACGACCTGCAACAATGGTCGCGATGCAGTAGATGTTTTTGCTGAAAATAATTTTGATATTGTTTTTCTTGACGAAAACATGCCCGGAATGAGCGGTTTGGAAACCCTTGCCGAAATTAAAGAAAAAAAATCTTCTACGCCTGTAATTATGATTACCAAAAGTGAAGAGGAATATATCATGGAAGAAGCGATTGGCTCAAAAATAGCGGACTATCTAATAAAACCTGTAAATCCAAATCAGATACTATTAAGCTTAAAGAAAAATCTAGATCATTCGAGATTAGTTTCTGAAAAAACAACCTTAGATTATCAAAAAGAATTCAGAAAAATAGCATTGGAATTAGCTATGGTCAACTCCTATGAAGATTGGGTGGAACTCTATAAAAAATTAATCTTTTGGGAATTACAACTTGAAAACATTGAAGACACTAATTTGATTGACATTTTAGAATCTCAAAAAGTGGAAGCCAATTCACAATTCGGTAAATTCATCGAACGTAATTATGAAGATTGGTTTGATCCTAAAACTGATAAATCAGACAAGCCAATCCAATCACATACGCTCTTTAGAGAATTAGTAGTTCCTGAACTAGTTAAAAAAGACAAACCTATTCTATTCGTTGTCATAGACAACCTTCGCTATGACCAATGGAAAGCAATGGAAAGCACCATCAATAACTATTACAAACTAGAAAAAGAAATTCCCTATTATGCCAGTTTACCAACAGCAACTCAATATGCAAGAAATTCTATTTTCTCTGGCTTAACTCCTTTAGAAATGGAAAAACAATTTCCTCAATATTGGAAAAATGATGTAGATGATGGAGGAAAAAATCTTTTTGAAGCTGAATTTTTAACCGCCCATTTAAAACGATTAGGGTTAAACATTAAACAAGATTACTTTAAAATCACCAACCTAGCGGGAGGAAAGAAATTAGCTGAAAATTTTAAATCTCTAAAAGAAAATAATTTAGTTACCGTAGTTTACAATTTTGTAGACATGCTGTCACATGCTAAAACCGAAATGGATGTTGTAAAAGAACTAGCATCCGATGATAAAGCATATCGCTCGTTGACCTTAAGCTGGTTTAAGAACTCTCCATTATTAGATATCATGCAACAAGCTCAAAAATTAGGTTTTAAACTTATTATTACCACCGATCACGGAACCATAAACGTTAAAAATCCATCGAAAGTAATCGGAGATAAAAACACAAGTTTAAATTTAAGATATAAAACAGGCCGAAGTTTGACCTATGAAAACAAAGATGTTTATGCTGTAAAAGACCCTAAAAAAATTGGGTTACCTACAATAAATATGAGTTCTTGTTATATTTTTGCAAAAAATGATTTTTTCTTAGCATATGTAAACAATTACAATCATTATGTGAGTTATTATCGAAATACTTACCAACATGGTGGAATTTCACTAGAAGAAATGATTGTGCCCTTTTTAGTGTTTAATCCAAGATAGCAGCATAATGGAAATACTATTTTCCCTAGATGAAATAAATACGGTAGCCAAAAAAATACTTTCAGAAAATCCAAAAAAAGTAATTCTTTTTTACGGAAATATGGGGGTTGGAAAAACTACGTTAATAAAAGAATTAGCAAAAGAATTAGGCGTTAATGAAGTAACTTCCAGTCCAACGTTCTCCTTAGTTAATGAGTACCATATTAAAGCAAATCAATACCTCTATCATTTTGATGTATATCGATTAAAGAATGAGACAGAAGCCTTAGATATGGGAATTGAGGAATACTTATATTCAGGAAATTGGTGTTTTATTGAATGGGCTGAAAACATCCCGAATTTAATTCCAGACGAACATTCTATCATCAAAATTGATTTGCTTCCAGATGGAAAAAGGCATTTGATACTAACATAAAAAGTGTTTCAAATTTAGAATTGATTTTGTAATTGCTGTCGTATTTTTTGTAACTTGTGCCATAATTCATTTGTATCTTATGTCGATTAGTACTCCTTTTACAAAACAACAGCTACTTCCACAAGAAGAAAAACTTGAGATTGCTCGTCAAAAAAGCGAATTGTTTATTGGAATTCCTAAAGAAACAAGTTATCAAGAACGACGTATTTGCCTTACTCCCGATGCGGTACATTCATTAACGGCCCACGGACATCGTATCTTGATAGAATCTGGAGCCGGAGAAAGTTCCAGTTATACCGACAAAGAATACAGTGATGCAGGTGCTGAAATAACCAATGATAATAAAAAAGTATTATCATGCCCAATGCTTTTAAAAGTGGAACCACCAACTATGGCTGAGATTGAAATGATGAATCAAAATGCCATCATAATTTCTGCCATCCAATTAAAAACTAGAAAAAAAGAATACTTTGAAGCCCTAACAAAAAAGAAAATTACTGCGCTTGCTTTTGAATATATAAAAGATGAGGATGGCTCCTATCCAGCTGTCAAAACTTTAAGCGAAATTGCTGGAACAGCTTCCATCTTAATAGCAGCCGAATTAATGATTAATAACCAATTCGGAAAAGGATTATTATTTGGCAATATTACCGGGGTTCCTCCTACTGATGTTGTCATTATTGGCGCTGGAACTGTGGGCGAATTTGCAGCAAAAACTGCAGTTGGTCTAGGAGCTAGCGTTAAAGTGTTTGACAATTCTATTACTAAATTACGCCGTTTACAAAACAATTTAAACCAACGTGTTTTCACCTCAACAATACAACCAAAGTCATTATTAAAAGCACTACGCCGTTGTGATGTAGCCATTGGTGCCATGCGTGGCAAAGACCGATGTCCGGTTGTCGTTACAGAAACAATGGTAGAACACATGAAAAAAGGAGCCGTAATTGTGGATGTTAGCATTGATACTGGTGGATGTTTCGAAACTTCAGAGATTACAACTCATGAAAAACCTACCTTTATTAAAAATAATATAATTCATTATTGCGTACCAAATATCCCATCACGCTATTCTAAAACGGCCTCCCTTTCCATTAGTAATATAATTACACCCTACCTATTGCAGATAGCAGAAGATGGCGGTATTGAAAGCGCTTTACGTTGCAACAAAGGATTGAAAAATGGGGTATATCTCTATCATGGGATACTGACTAACAAAGCCATTGGAGATTGGTTTAACCTCCCAGACAGTGATATAAATTTAATCGTTTTTTAAACTTTTAACTTGTGACTTTACCCCTCTTTAGTTTACATTTGCAAAAAAATAACGAATGAAATTTTATCAGCGTTTTGCCTACTACTTAATTGGTTTAGTTATTGGTTGTTTCTTTGTAGCAGCTGTATTATCAGGTAAAGATACACGTTGCAATTATTTCCCAAATGCAAGAGTTTTAAACGATTTAAGAAACAAACCATTCAATTATAGTATTGAAGCCTCTAGAAAACTTGCCGAAGATTGGGTGGATACAGTCGATATAAAAAATACTTTAACTTATGGTGATGTGAACTTTGATAAAAGTAATAAACCCTATCAAAAAGGGAAATTATACATCATTGAAGGAAGAACTACTAAAAAAGATACCATAACCTTACGAGTAATTAATTACCCAAGCAAAGCGGTTTTGGAAGACATCATTAGAAAGAAAAAGTAAAACCATAACAATTTTTACAAACAAGCCGTCTCAAATTTTTTTGAGACGGCTTGTTCGTTAAGAATACTTTTCAGAATTTCCTTGCCTAATTACAACCATTTTGTAAAAGTAATTGGCATGGTTAATAGGTTTAATTCTGATGACTAATACAGTACTCCTTTTTTTTTAAACGAAAAAACCACCTCAAAATACCTATTGAGATGGTTTATCGATGTTCAATAAATTATATTACTTTATAAACTCTATTTTTTGGACTTCTTCAGCATTAACGCTATCAAAGAAACCTTGCTCATTCATCCAATCATCACTAAACACTTTACTCATATAACGTGATCCATGATCTGGAAAAATAATGACTACATTGCTTTCTCGAGTAAACTCTCCTTCTTCTGCAAATTGTTTTACAGCTTGTAATGCCGCACCTGAGGTATAGCCAACAAACAAACCTTCCGTTTTGGCAATTTCTCTTGTAGTATGAGCACTCTCTTCATCTGAAACTTTCATGAATTTATCAATCATATCAAAATCAGTAGCAGTAGGAATTAAATTCTTTCCAAGCCCTTCAATTCTATAAGGATAGATTTCATTGTTATCAAACTCTTTGGTTTCGTGGTATTTCTTTAACACAGACCCAAAGGCATCAACACCAAGAATCCTAATACTTGGATTTTTCTCTTTCAAAAATTTAGCAATTCCAGAAATAGTACCGCCCGTTCCACTACAGGCAACTAAATGAGTTATTCTTCCTGAAGTTTGTTCCCAAATTTCTGGTCCTGTCGTTAAATAATGCGTATCTATATTAAGTTGATTGAAATATTGATTGATATACACAGAGCCCTTAGTTTCTTCATGCAAACGTTTAGCAACATTGTAGTAAGAACGCTCATCATCAGCAGAAACATGCGCTGGACAAACATATACTTTAGCCCCTAAACTACGAAGCATATCAATTTTATCTTTTGAAGATTTCGAACTAACTGCTAAAATACAATGGTAACCTTTTATAATACTAACCATGGCCAAACTAAAACCTGTATTTCCAGAGGTAGTCTCAATAATGGTGTCGCCAGGTGTTAATATGCCTTTTTTTTCAGCTTCTTCAATAATGTATAGAGCAATTCTATCTTTTGAGGAATGCCCTGGATTGAAAGCCTCAACTTTAGCATAAAAGTTACCCTCTATATTTTCGGTTATTTTGTTCAATTTAATAAGAGGGGTGTTTCCTATTAATTCCAAAACATTATTGTAGGCTTTTATTTCTTCTTTCATAAATAAAAAATTAGTATTGAGACAAGTATTACGTATAGCATTGCCGCAAAACCTTGCAAATTTAATAAATTATTTTAAACTATCTTTCAATTTTTTCTAAATCTAACAAAAAGCTAAATTCTTTAGCTAGTTCTTTCAGAGCTTCAAATCGTCCAGAAGCTCCTCCATGTCCAGCATCCATATTGACATCAAAATACAATTGCTTTGTGTCGGTTTTATAAACCCTCAATTTAGCAACCCATTTTGCTGGTTCCCAATACTGCACTTGAGAATCATGTAATCCCGTTGATATATACAGATGAGGATATTCCTTTTTTTCAACATTATCATAGGGTGAATACGACAACATATAATCATAATATTTTTTAACATTAGGATTTCCCCACTCGTCATACTCCCCAGTTGTCAATGGTATCGTTTCGTCTAACATAGTGGTAACCAAGTCTACAAAAGGTACTTGAGCAATGATTCCATTATAAATTTCGGGAGCCATATTCGCAATGGCTCCCATTAATAATCCACCGGCTGACCCCCCCTCTGCATAAAGATGAGCTGCTGATGTATAGTTTTGAGCTATTACATATTTTGAGCAGTCAATAAAATCAGTAAACGTATTTTTCTTTTTTAATAGTTTTCCGTCTTCATACCATTGTCTACCTAAATCTTCACCCCCACGAACATGAGCTATAGCATAAATAAAACCTCTATCCAACAAAGACAATCTTGTAGTCGAAAAATAAGGATCGATATTCATTCCATACGAACCATAGGCATACAATAAAAATGGATTTTTTCCATTTGGTTTAATTTCTTTTCGATAAACCATAGATAATGGTACTTTCGTACCATCAGCAGCCGTTGCCCAAATCCGTTCTTCAATATAATTGTTTTTATCAAACGTGCCACCAAGTACCTGTTGCTCTTTAAGAACAACCTTTTCTTTAGTGCGCATATTAAAATCAATCATCGAACTTGGAGTAGCCATCGATTGATAGACATACCTCAAAATTTCAGTATCAAAATCAATATTAGTCGTCGTTTCGGCAGTATACGTTTCGATATCAAAAGGCAAATAATAGGCCTCACTACCATCCCAAGGAATAATTTTAATCTTATTTAAGCCATTAGAACGCTCAGAAACTACTAAATAATCTTTAAAAATATCTATTCCTTCAAATAATACATCCTCACGATGCGGAATTAAATCAACCCAATGCTCTTTAGAAGTTTGATCCTCCGGAGTCTTCATCAGTTTGAAATTGGTGGCATCGTCTTTATTGGTAACTATATAAAAACTGTCTTCATAATGTGAAATCGAATATTCTAATTCACGGGTTCGTTTCTGAAAGACTTTAAACGCTTCATCTGGAGTAGCCGCTAAAAGAATTTGATATTCGGAAGTTAACGTACTCTCGGAAGTAATAATGAG